>JAIOSY010000158.1 GCA_021107375.1 Sulfurimonas sp. | reverse complement strand
TGAAGAGGAAGGAAGTTTTGGAAATATAGATAATAAAAAAACTAAAATAGATGCAGGTAAAATCAAAAAAGAAAATCCAAAACAATATAGACAAAAATGTAAAGTTCCAGAACATGGAAAGATATCTAAAGATAATTTTAAAGAGTTTGCTGGAGTTAAAATTCTTATTGCTGAAGATAATTTGATTAATCAAAAAGTTCTTAATGGTTTACTATGTGATAGTGGTATAGAGATTACAATGGCAGATGATGGACAAATAGCCTTAGATATTTTAGAAAAAAACAATGATTTCAATATAATTTTAATGGATGCCCACATGCCAAGAGTAGATGGTTTTGAAGCAACTAGAATTATTAGAGCAAATCCGAACTATGAACATATTGTAGTAGTTGCACTTAGTGGAGATACAGCAGCAGATGATGTTAGAAAAATGATGGAATCTGGTATGCAAGAGCATTTAGAAAAACCTCTTAAAGTTGATGCTTTATATGACATACTTTATGCTTATACAAAAACTGACAATAAAACTCAAAACAGTGAATTTATAGAAGTTATTATGACTAAAGAGTTAAATGGAGATAAAGGTTTAGCTGTTTGTAGTGGTGATGAAGAGTTTTATATAGATATACTTAATGAATTTGTAAAAAATTATACAAATTCACCAAGTCAACTAAATAAACTCTTAGAAAACAACAATATAAAAGATGCCGATGCTGTTTTACTAGACATTATTGGTGTATGTGCCAATATTGGTGCAGATAATATTAAGAATATTGCTCAAGATTTAAAAGAATCTATCAAAAACTCACAAAAAAAAGATTTTATCTTATTACTAGATAAATATAGAAACCACTTAAAAATTCTTTTAAAAGATATTGAAGATTATAAAAATCTTTAATATCTTTTAGAGTTAGGCAGAATTTGTCAAAAATGTGACAAGATGTTACACTCATTCTAAATTTATTATTAATTTTAAATATTAATTAAAATAATTGATTAATATCAACTTCGTTTAATTTAAAACATACTAAACTTCATATGATTTCGAAAGAATGGTGTTCATTTAACATTAATGAAAATTAGGGTTAAATTGGTTGGCAGGCTCCATTGGAGCCTACTATATTTTTATTTTAGAGGAGAATTAAAATGAAACTAAACAAATTAGTTATGTCAGCTGCTGCTTTAGCAGTAGTTTCTAGTGGTCTATTTGCTGGTACATCTAACATGGATGTAGAGAAAGTATTTGAAAGAGAATGTCAAGGTTGTCATGGTCCAAATCACGAAGGTGGTGTTGGTTCTGATTTACGCCCTGCAACTATTGCAAAGAAAAACTCTCGTAACCTTTCAGATATTATATTAAATGGTAAAGCAGGTACTGCTATGCCTCCATTTAAAGAAAAGTTTTCTCAAGAAGATGCTGATAAAATGGTTGATTTCCTTCAACATTTTAAAGGTAAGAAAATGGATGTTCTTACAATGGACAATGTTAAAGCTGGATGGAAACCACTTAATGATAGAATGAAATTCTTCAAAAAGTATCCAAATGCTGCTGATGTTAAGAAAAACACTGATATTTGTTTCGTAACTGAAAGAGATGCAGAGCGTGTTGCATTTGTTGATGGTACTTCAGGTAAAGTTTTATCTAAGCACCCTGCTGGTTTTGCTGTGCATGTTACAGTAACTAACAAGCGTCAACCTCGTTATGCTTACTCAATCTCTCGTTCAGGTTTAGTAACAATGTTCGACCTTAACACTCCGGGTCAACAAAAAATTGCTGAGATCCAAGTTGGTTCTGAGTCTCGTGGTCTTGCAGTATCTCCAGATGGAAAATACTTAATGGCAGGAAACTATGTACCAGGTGGAGCAATCCTAATGGACGCAATGACTCTTGAGCCATTAAAAGTTTACCCAACTTCATCTGTAATTGATAATGAAGGTAATATTGGTTCTTCTCGTGTAGCAGGTATCTTTGATACTCCATATGGTCCTTATATTGCATTTGCACTTAAAGATAGTGGACATGTTTATATCATAGATTACTCTAAACCTAACTTCCCAATCGTTGGTGATATTCCAAATATTGGTAAAATTCTTCATGATGGTTTCTTAAATGAAGGTAAAGAGATTGGTAGATACTTATTTATCGCTTCTCAAGGTTCAGATGTTGTTGGTGTTGTGGATTTCAAAACTAAATCTTTAGTTACTAAAATCTATACAGGTCCTTCAGCTAAGCCACACCCAGGTCAAGGTTCTTCTTGGTATAATGAAGGTCTTAACCAACAACTTGGTGCTACTGTTAACATGAATCTTGGTCAGGTAACTATCTGGGATGACAACTTCGATGTAATTCGTCAAATCCCTATCGGTGGTGGTGGTCTATTCATCGGTACTTCTGAGCACACTCCATTCCTATGGGCTGATAATGTACTTGGTGGAGCTGCTAACTGGAATAAAGTTCACTTAATTAACAAGCAAACTTTAGAGTTAGACAGAATCATTACTGTTGGTACTAAAAAAGGTACAGTTACTGATCCAGTAACACACAAAACTCTTTATAGCTGGAAAGTTCCAACTGTTAAAGATGCTAAAGGTAAAGCTGTTACACCAAGAATCTTACACGCTGAGCCAGCAAATCACGGTCACTGGACTATGATTTCTGAGTGGAACTGTGGAAGAATTGGTATCTATGAAGCTAAAACTGGTAAATTTGTTAAATATATCAAAGGTTTAACAACTCCTACTTTTACTTACTCAATCGAGCATAGACAAACTATACCTGGTGCATAATCGC
Source organism: Sulfurimonas sp. (assembly GCA_021107375.1). Taxonomy (GTDB): domain Bacteria; phylum Campylobacterota; class Campylobacteria; order Campylobacterales; family Sulfurimonadaceae; genus Sulfurimonas. The sequence continues at coordinate 7,290 of JAIOSY010000158.1, read as the reverse complement.
ACTTTTCTCTCCCTCGGGAGAGAATCTTACCCCAAAAGATAACTCATATGAAATCAATTATTTTAATATTTACTATTTTTACTTCACTTTTGTCTGCAAAGTATCTCTCAAATGAATCATGTAAAGAGTGCCATGAAGATATTTATTATGAATATCAAACATCTTATCACTCAAAAACATATTTCAATGATGAATTGCATAGAAAAGTGGCAAACAAAATAAGCTCTACAAAGTATGATTGTGGTGTATGCCACATGCCGGGAGCCACAAATCTAAAAGAGTTAGAAAGTGGTAAAAATCGACCAAGTGAACATGAAATAGAACAAACAGATGCTATAAGCTGTTTTTATTGTCATCAAATAGGCTTTGTACAAAAAGCACATGATAAAAATATAAATTTTTTATCTAAAAAACCAGCTGGTTATAAACCCTCAATGTTTGGTTCATTAGAAAATGCTGATGATAGCGATAAACATGAGATGTTAAATAATCCAATTTACAAAAAAAATGTTTGTTTAGGTTGTCATTCCCATAAACGAAATTCACATGGCGTATTAATTTTTGATGCTATGGAAGATAACCAAGATTCTACTGGCTGTATTAAATGCCACATGCCATACTCTCCCGGAGCCGTTGAAAAAACAAATAAAAGAGGTAGAGAAGAGCATAGAAGCCATGATTTTCCAGGAATTCATAATTCAGAGATGATAAAAGATGGCGTAGATATATCTATTTCAAGTGATAACAATACAATTGAAGTTAAATTAGAAAATAAAATGCCTCATCCACTTATAATTCAAGCTTCAAGATTAAAATATCTCGAAGTAACTATTAAAAGAGATGACAAAATTATATGGAAAAATTTCAAGAACTCTCCGATGGAAGATAAAAAAGGTGCTTTTGTTACAGAATTTCTTGATGAAAATGATAAATTTGTTTCAATACCTGCATTTGCTCACAAAAGAGGATTTGTAAATAATTTAAAAGCGAAAGAAACAAGAGTCATAAAATATAGCGTTGAATCAATCAAATCAAATGATATAATTACAGCTTCAATGTATCTTATGCTTGTTAAACCAAGTTGTTCAGTAGACCTTGATTTAAAAGACCCTAAATTAACTAAACCGATATTAATGAAACAATTTATTTTAAAAAAATAAAAAATTATAAAAAATCTTAAAAGATAAATTAAATTATTATTTTATTTTGCTAGAATAGCACCACCAAAACAGAGGTTATTATGAAAAAAATATATTTTATTATTTTACTATTATCAATTTCAGTTTATGCGAATGGATTAGATGGAAAAAAAGTATTTGAAACATATTGTTGGGGATGTCATCATCAAACTGCAGTTGCTTTTGGACCACCTTTTTCAGAGATTGCGAATAAGCGTACAAAAGAAGAGATAAAAGCATATATCATTGAACCAAAGGCTATGTATAAAGCTTTTGGTTATAAGAGAACTGTTATGACACAGTTAAAATTAAACGACAAAGAGATAGAAGCACTTAGTGAATATATACTCTTATATAAAGGTAAATAATGTTTAGACTAACAAATTTAATATCATCAGTAGTTGAAAATAAACCAGAAAGAATTTTAAATGGCTCTATTGCTATATGGAACTTTACAAATAGATGTAACCTTTCATGTATGCATTGTTACTCAAAATCAACTTTGGATGAAGTAGATACTTTAACAACAGAGCAAATTAAAAAAACAATTTTACAGATGAAAGAAAATTGTGTTAAATTTATTATATTTTCTGGTGGAGAACCACTAACTAGAAAAGATTTGTTTGAAATTGCTGATTTTTGTAAAGAAAACGGAATTATCACATATTTATCAAGTAATGGTCTTTATTTTACAAAAAGTAATATTCAAAAAATTGTAGATAAATTTAACTATGTTGGTGTTAGTATTGATGGTGATGAAGAGACTCATGATTATTTTAGAGGGCTAAAAGGTGCCTTTAAAGAGACTCTAAAAGCTGTGTTACTTGCAAACTCAACTGGAGCTAAAGTTGGTATAAGATATACCATAACAAAAGATACTTTAGGCTCTTTGGAGTATGTTTTTGATTTAGTAGAAAAACATAATATACCAAAAATATATATCTCACACCTTGTCTATTCTGGTCGTGGTCTTGATAATCTAAAAATGGATTTAACAAAAGAGCAAAGAAGAACTGCAGTAGAGTTTATCTTAAATAAAGCGTTTGAATATTATAGAGACGGTAGAGATATAGAGATAGTAACAGGAAATATGGAACAAGATGCAATCTTATTTTTAAATAAATTTGGTGAAGAGTATCCAGAATTAAAAAAGACTATGAGAGAAAGACTTGTAACTTGGGGTGGAAACTCTGCAGGTAAAAAACTTTTAAATATTAACAGTGAAGGTGATGTAAGACCTGACCCATTTTTTCCATTAATTGTTGGAAATGTTATAAATCAAGATTTCGGTGATATTTGGCAAGGTGGTAAACTACTAGACCAACTAAGGATACATCCTAGAACACAAATAAGTGGTATCTGTAGTGAATGTGAACAAATAGATATTTGTAATGGTGGTTCTCGTGCAAGAGCTTATGCAATTACAGGTGATTTATGGAGTGAAGACCCATCATGTTACTTAACCCAAGAAGAGAGAAGGAAAGATTAATGATTAAAAAACTACTAATAGGAGTTACATTAAGTGCTTCACTTTTTGTAACTGCACATGCCAAAGGTGTAAATCCGATTACCTCTATGTTAAATACAAATGAAAAAATATTTGTAGTAGAAAGAGAAAGTGATTCACTTGCGATTGTCGAAAAAGGGCTAACTCGTGGTCATTTAACTGGTATGCACAATATGAATCATGGTGTTGTGAAATTTGATGGTAAAGATGGTTATGTAATCTCTCGTGATGGATGGGTTGTAAAATTTGACCCAAAAGAAGAGGTAGTTGTAAAAGAGTTAAAAACTAGTGATAGTGCTATCGGTTTTACAATAACTAAAAACTTCCTTGCAGTGGCAAATTATGCTAAAAAAAGTGTAGATATTTTAGATAGAGATTTAAATCCTCTTCAATCATTTGAAACTGGCTCAAAAAATGTTGGAATAAAAACATATAAAGAGTATCTAGTTTTTTCACAAATGGATAATGATAAAATCACTGTTTTAAAAGATACAAACTATGGTAAAGGTCTTCCAAAATTTGTAATTCATAAAGAGTTTGAAGATGTTGGAGTTATGCCATTTGATGCGATGATTAAAAACAATAACTTTATCACTGGCTTCTTTCAAAGTAAGCATTTTGGTGTTGTTGATTTAGATACTATGAAATATAAAAAAATAGATATTTTACTTGGTGATAGAAAACCTGTTTTAAAAGTTCCACACTTTGGTTTTTGGAGTATAAGTGATGGAAATGTATTTATCCCTGCAGTTGGTGATAATAAAGTTCTAGTTTACACACCAGATTTTAAGTTTGTTAAAAATATTGAGACTGAAGGTTTACCTGTTTTTACTGCACTATCTCCTGATAAAAAATATCTTGCAGTAACTTTTAGTGGTAAAAAATTCCCAGTTATTCAAATTATTGATACTAAAACTCTAAAAATCATTAAGCGTTTTGAATTTGATGGTAAAGTACTTCATGTTAGATGGTCAAATATAAGACCTAAGCTTTATGTATCAGTAAATGATACAAATAAAGTTGCAGTTATACATACTGAACAGTGGTATGTCTCTCGTGATATGTTTGGTATCAATAAACCATCAGGTATATTTATTTATGAGGAAGAAAAATAATGGGTAAAGTTTATTTAACAGGGGCTGGTCCAGGGGATATTGAATTACTTACAGTAAAAGCACTAAAAGTAATAAAAGAAGCTGATGTTATCATTTATGACCGTTTAGCAAATCCAGATATTCTAAAAGAAGCAAAAAATGGTTGTGAGTTTGTTTATGTTGGAAAAGAGGATGGTCGCCATATCATGCCTCAAGACGATATAAATGAAACAATATACCAAAATGCACTTAAGCATGAAAATGTAGTTCGCTTAAAAGGTGGAGATCCCTTTGTATTTGGTCGTGGGGGAGAAGAAGCTCTATATCTACTTGAGCGAAATATTAAATTTGATATTATTCCAGGTATCACTTCTGCTATTTCTGCTCCTGCCTATGCAGGTATTCCTGTTACTCATCGTGGAGTTGCAGTTAGTTTTAGAGTTGTAACTGGTCATGAATCACCAAATAAAAAAGTATCTCAAATACCTTGGGATACTTTTAAAACAGATGATACAATAGTATTTTTAATGGGTCTTCATAATCTTCCTAAAATTAGTGAAAAACTTATCGAAATTGGTAAAACAAGTGATTATCCCGTAGCAGTTATCTCAAAAGGAACAACTCCGGAACAAACTGTTGTTGTGGGAACACTAGAAAATATAGTTGAAAAAGCCAAATATATACCTACTCCAGCACTTATTGTTGTTGGTCGTGTTGTTGAGCTTAGAGAACAACTTAAATGGTTTGAGGGTTAATGCCTAAACCACAACACAACTTCAATCATCCAGTAGAGATAGCTAACAATATCTACTGGATTGGTATGTATCTTGAAAATGACCCCTTTCAATGCCACCCTTATTTTATTGAAAATGGAGATGAATCTATTTTAATTGATCCAGGTTCGATGATTGAATTTGATGAAACTGTAAGAAAAGTAAAACTAATCTCGGACTTTAAATCTATAAAATATATTATACTTCATCATCAAGACCCTGACCTCTGTGCCGCAGTTCCTGAGATAGAAAAACTAATAAACAGAGATGATTTACTGATTGTCACTCACTCAAGAATGTCTCTTTTAATTAAGCACTACCTTGTTACCTCTGATTACTACGAAATAGATAAACATGACAATGAACTTATAACATCAAATGGATATAAATTAGAATTTTCAACAACTCCATACTGTCATTCGCCGGGTGCTTTTGTAAGTTATGAACCTAAAACCAAAACTCTATTTTCTGGAGATATTTTTGGTGGTTTAGAAGAGTCTTGGGAGTTTTATGCTGATGAAACATACTTTAATAAGGCAAAAAAATTTCATGAAGAATATATGCCAAGTAAAGATATTTTTAACTATGCGCTAAATAAAATTGAAAAACTTGATATAAATCTAATAGCTCCTCAACATGGTTCAATCATACAAAAAAAATATATTAAAAATCTAATCAAAGATATGAAAGACTTGGATTGTGGACTATATATAGAAGATAAATATAACCTTGAACTACTAGATACAATTAATGAACTAAAAATCAAAGAAAAAACGATTAAAGAACAAGCTAGAAAGATTTTTGAACAATCAAAAAGAGCTGAAATGGGAGAGATGATAGGAAATATTGCTCACCAATGGCGTCAACCCTTAGCAATTGTTAATACTATTTTAGCAATTTTAAAAGAGAAAAATAGTGCAAATCTTTTAACAAAAGATGAGATTGATACGAAACTTCAAAAAATGGAAAAACGAGTTAACTATATGTCTGAAACAATTACAGACTTTATGAATTATTATAAACCAGATAAAGATAAAATAGTTTTCAATATTTATGAAGCAGTAAATAAAGCACTTGAAATCTCTGCCTATATAAAAAACAATGATAAGATAGAGATAAATATTACTGGTAATAAACAATTAAACACATATGGACTAACAAATGAATTTGTTCAGGTAATCGTATCAATTTTAACTAATATCTATGATATTAAAAATATTAGAAATATCCAAAAAATAAAAATAGACATAAATATTAATAAAGTAAATAATGATGCTATACTATCAATAAGTGATAATGTAGGTGGAATTGATGAGAAAATTTTATCAAAAATTTTCAATCCATACTTTACAACAAAGCATCAATCTATGGGAACAGGACTAGGTCTACATATAGCGAAAATGATTATAGAAGATAATATGCACGGTTTTTTAGATGCAAAAAATAACAAAGATGGTGCAACATTTACGATAAGGATGAAATGTGAATAATTACGGACTAATTGATGATATTTCAATTTTAATAGTTGAAGATGAAGATGAGTTACGAGAGTATCTACAAGAATATTTACAACTTTTTTTTAAATATATATTTGTGGCTGAATGTGGAGAAGATGGTTATAATAAATATCTACAAAAGAAACCAGATATAATTATTAGTGACATTAATATGCCAAATTTAGATGGACTAACAATGATTAAACGGATTAGACAGAATGATGATAATACAAATATTATTGTTATGAGTGCACATTCAGAACAAGATAAACTTCTTCAAGCCATAGAACTAAAACTTGTTACGTATCTGATTAAACCAATCAATACACAAAAATTAAAAGATATTTTATTAAATATTGTAAACGATTTAAAAGACTCTAAACAAAGAATTTATTTAAATCAAGATATTTACTGGGATAAAATAAGCTCTAAATTATGGAATAATTTAGAAGAGATACCTTTAAAAGAGAAAGAATCAATGATTTTTGAACTTCTACTCTCAAAAATAAATCATCCCTTTACATCTAAAGATATATTTTTTCATCTTTATGGAGAACAATCTGAGAAAGAGTTTTCAGAATACTCAATCACATCTTTTATTAAACGCCTTCGTTCTAAATTACCTCAAAATATAATTCAAAACGAATATGGCTCTGGATATAAAATAACACTAAAAAATCACTCTTACTAAATATAGAGTGATTCTTCGATACCTTTATATGGTTTTATAATATCAGGAGTAGTTATCTGCAACTTTTTAGCTATCTTTGGATTTACAATATAACTTATCCATGTAGTTTTAACCTCGTCACCTTTTTGTAACTTAGGTACATCATATTTAACTGTTTTTGAAGTACTTGCTTTTAAGTTTCTATTTAATTTATATCCTGTTGCTTGATGAGGCATACTAACTTTATCTTCAGCATCTTTAAACACAATGATAAATGTTGCTTCTTTATCTTCAATCGGACTATCTTTAAAATTACTCCAAATTACTTTAGAATCTCTCGTAATCACAGTTTTAGCAAATTTTAATCGCATAGGATGAGTAATAATTGCATGTCCCATTTTATTTGTAATAGTAAGTTCTAAGACTTCATCTTTATATGCTAACTCAAGTTTAACAGCTTTTTTAATCATCTCAGTAGAACGAATACCTAAAAATTCATGTGTTGCGTATTCATCACGACCTTTTTTATTGAACTTTTCATTTCCACCTGGAGCTTTTGGCATGTGGCAACC
>JAIOSY010000224.1 GCA_021107375.1 Sulfurimonas sp. | reverse complement strand
TTACTTCATCAAAATCAATCATATGTATCTAACCAATACCACTAGCGCGAAGTGCATATGCTAAAGATGAACCAAGTCCACCAGAGGCCATAATAGCGATATAATTAGTTGATAAAAGTGTTTGTGTCTCTTAGCCCCAAAGTTGAACTTGACGGTGGAAATATTTCATCATGATAGTAAATTCCTTTTATTAAGTGCTTCTTTAAATCCCCAAAATTTTCTTGCTTGAATAACCTCTGTATGATTCATATCTACTATCATAAGCTCTTCTCGATTACCTAAATGTTCTATGATTTCACCATTTGGAGAGGCTAAAAGTGAATCACCGTAAAATTCCCACATGCCATCTTTATCTTGATACTCACCGATACGATTTGCTCTTAAAATATAACAGTTATGAGTGAATGCTCTAGTTGTTATTAAACTTTTCCATCTCTCAAAAGAATCAAAAGTAGATACACTAGGAAGTAAAATACAGTCAATATTTTTGTTATCAAGTTTAGAAAACAGTGCATCAAAATGAAGTTCAAATCCACTCATAAGTGCAAATTTAAATCCGTCTATTTTAAAGATTAAAGGAGATTCTAAAGTTTTTATTTCATTATTAAAAAATTTTTCTTCATTCCAATGAGCATAGTTGATTAAAAGTTGTTGTTGATAATATGAGGTGGAAGAGGGTGAAAATTTTGCAATAGTTTTAAATACTTGTTTTTTCTTAACTACAATAAGTGGTGCAATTATTGTCATATTATAAGTTGAAGATAACTCTTTTAAAATTTTAGTTTGATGAGTTGCTTGTTCTTTTATCATTGCAATTGACATAGTTTGAAGTTCTTTAAAAAAAGGGTTTAAAATATACTCTCCAAGAACTAAAACTTTTACACTTTGCTTTTGTGCGATACGAATATAGTTAAAAAGTTTTGTGGAACTCATCCCTTGTGAGTTTAGTTGAAGAACTGCTACTCTCATTTTTAAGATGCTTTTATTTCATTTATTTTTAGTTGTGCATTTTCTAAGATTTTTTGTGCATCTTGAAGCTCTTTCATCCCTTTTTCATAAGCTTTAACACTATCTTGAAGTGTGATTTCTGGATTCATTAGTATCTCAAGTGTTTTTTTTGCACCATCTAGTTTTGTTTCAAAATTACCTTTAGCCATCTTAAGTTCCTAGTCATAAATAACCCCAACTTCAGCGATAAGTAAATAGTTCTAGTGCTAGGCAGATTTCTGAAGGACTAGCTAGCTAATCCAAAGGAATCTAACGACGCAATAGGGCTATTTACTTATCGCCCGAAGGGAAGTTTAAAAAGAGGGCTACTGCTTCGTTGAAAATCCTTGAAGCTACTAGTAGCTCCTGCGAATCTTCGCCTTACATTAGCCCTCTTTTTAAGCTTCTGAAATTGGGGTTCTTTATGGAGAGGTACTTATCTCTCCGTAAAGGTATATTGCTTCGTTTTAAGAATAGGTTTTAAAATATAATCAAGTACACTTTTTCTACCAGTTATTATATCTACACTAACTGTCATACCTGGAATAATTTTTAATTTTTCACCATTTCTCTCTAGATAATTTTTATTTGTTTTAATTCGTACGGTATAAAAAACATTCTCTTTTTGATCAGTAATTGTATCTGCACTAATCAATACAACTTCCCCATCCAATCCACCATATATAGCAAAATCATAAGCAGAAAACTTTACAATTGCTTTTTGTCCGAAATATATAAAAGCAATATCTGATGGTTTGATTTTAACCTCAACTAAAAGAGTAGAATCAGTCGGAACAATTTCTAAAATATCTGCACCAGGTTGAATAACTCCACCAATAGTATGAACAAATAATCTTTGAACTATCCCTTTCATCGGCGAACGAACTAGCGTTCTGCTAACTTGATCTTGCAAGGCTGTAGAGTTTGCTCTATAAGCTTTAAGTTCTGAAACAGCTTCATTTAATTTTAATTTTGCATCACTCATATAAAGAAGAGAAGTCTCTTTTATTGTACTTTTAACCTCTTCAATAGCTGATATAAGCCTAGGTATTGATAATCTAGCTGCATTATATCTATCTCTAACTTCATTAGCTTCTCTTTGTAACTTTAAAAAATCTATTTTTGAACGAACACCTTTTACAACCATAGGTTTCGTCATTTTAACCTCTTCATCTATCATTTTAAGAGATTTCTTCATACTATCTCTACTACTTTGTGCTTCTTTGCGCTCATGTCTTCTTTGCGAAAGTTGTTCTTTTAAAGCATTAAGTTTTGATTGTAATTGTTGCTTATTTGTATTATATAAACTTCTTTCATTTTTAATCAATAATGGAATTTGTTCTTGCATCTCTTTTGTAACTTTAAATGCTTTACCAGTTGCTTCTGCTCTTAAACGAATTATTTTAGCATCTAACGCCTCTGCCTTAATTGCATTTGTACTAAATGAAGATTTAGATTTTTGATTATCAATTTTAACTAATAACTGACCTTTTTCAACTGTTTGACCCTCTTTTACTAAAATCTCATCAATAATTCCACCCTCAAGATTTTGTATCATTTGATTCTCACCACTTGGAACAATATCTCCATCACCCCTAGCTATCTCATCTATCTGAGCAAAATATGCCCATATTATAAACATAAAAATAGATACAATCCAAAAATA
>JAIOSY010000028.1 GCA_021107375.1 Sulfurimonas sp. | reverse complement strand
AATTGCTTCCATGGTCGCAGTCAGTTGCTGAGTAATAATATCTTGATATTGTAAAGCAGTTGAAATATCATCATCAACTTCTAAGTTATTTGCCTCTATATAACTACTCATCTTAAGTAAAGAATCATTTGATAACGAAATAACATCTTCTTGAACATCTTGAATATGTTCTAATAAATTATCAACCGAATTTAAAATTACCATCATTTCAACCTAGGCTGGAAGTCTTAAAACTCTAGTAATAGCTTGTTTTAACTGTGCTGGATTAAAAGGTTTTACTATCCATCCAGTAAGACCAAGAGCTTTACCTTGCTGTTTTAATTCTGCTTTTGTTTCAGTTGTTAACATTAAAGTTGGTGTTCTACTAGTTGAGGAAACTGCTCTTAACTCTTTTAAAAACTCTAAACCATTCATTACTGGCATATTAAGGTCTGTAATTATTAAATCTGGTGTCATTCCTGCTTTTATCTCTGCCAAGGCAACTGTTGCCTCTGTATATTGTTTTACTTCTATTGGCATCGAGTTTGTCACCATTCTTGTTGAAGCTAAAGCTGTCTCACTATCATCTACGAATATCACTAATGGCATATTATTTCCTTAATTTAAATTTATTTTTGGTATATCAAAGTGTTGTCAATTTTCTTCGCGTTAAATACGGAAACAATTCGACTCATATATTCAGCATGTCCTAAAAGAACATAACCACCTGGGTTCAACATATCATAAAATGTCATCGCAACCTCTTTTCTTGAAGCATCATCAAAATATATCAACATATTTCTTGAAAAAATTACATCAAATTTTCCTAGTTTTCTCATCTGTGTTTTATCAAAGATATTAGCAACATGAAAATCAACTGTACCTTGCAAATCTTCACTTAGACTATAACCTAATGACTTTTTTACAAACCATCTATTTAAAATTGGCTTAGGTATTGCATGAACTGCTCGTTCACTATATTTTGCAATTTGTGCTTTTTTTATAACAGTTGAATCAATATCTATTCCAACTACCTCTATATCTCTTTGCTCTACAACTTTACCCTCTTCTACAATATGTAAAATCATAGAGTATGGTTCTTCTCCAGTTGAACACGGTGAAGATAAAATTCTAAGAGGTCTATTTATAGGCATAGACTCGTGCAGTTCTGGTAAAATTTTATTTACTAAAACTTCAAATTGATCTTTTTCTCTAAAAAAATAAGTTTCATTAACAGTAATAGCATTCATTAATGCTTGAAACTCATCTCCCTCTTTATCATCAAAACGAAGTTTAAAAAAATATTTCCTAAAACTATCCATATTTAATTCATCTGCACGAGAATCTATATATTTTGCAAGTTTTTCATAATGCTTATCTTCTTCTAAATAGATACCACTTTTTCTATATATAAACTCACCAATTTTTGCAAAATTTTCTTTTGATAAAAGATATGTCATTTACTTATCCTTTTATCAATTTCACTGCACTATCAACAGCAAATTCAGCATAAAAATCACCACTAAATCTATCCTTCAACGATTCTAAAAGAGAAATATCTTCCTCTTCACCAATCTCACCCAGATAATCAACAGCGGTCATTGCAACATTAATATCTTCTTCTGTTTCTAAAAGTTCAACCAACATATCACGAGATTCTGCAAAATCTACATCACCCAAAACATTAATAGCAAAGATTCTTAAATCTCTATCATCTCCTATTAAAAATTTAACAATATAATATTTAATTGCATTTCCAAAATCTCTCAATATAGAGATTCCAAGATTTCTAATATAAGCATTATTAAGCTTTAATAGGTCCATAATCTCTTCAATAGGTGCATCATCTGGATTCATACTAGATATTATAGAAGCTATCTTAGTTGATACTTTTTTATCAGCTTGTTCATTATTTATATACGAAACTAAAAACTCTCCACCACCATCAAATCTTGCAATCTCTTCAACAGCATAGTCTCTCTTATCAGACTCTTGTGCAGTTTGAAAATATTCTATAGCCTCATCTAGTGAAGAAAAGATTGGCAACTCTTCAATCACAGGTGCAGTATGTTTTTTAACTAATGCCATTTATCTCTCCTTTATTTAAGTGTAACTATCTTTTTAAGAATTTGTATGAAATCTAACTGTTCCATAACACCACCTCTATCATATGCCTCTTTTGGCATACCATAAACTGTTGCACTCTCTTCGCTCTCACCAAGTGTATAAGCACCAGCATTTTTTAACTTAACCATAGCATCAGCACCATCATCACCTATTCCTGTTAATATTACACCAATTAGGTTTGAAGCATCAAAAACTTCTAAAGCACTATTCATCATATCATTAGCAGATGGTTGAAAAAAATTATTACCCTTATTTTTATCTTCGCGAATAACTATTTTACCAGATACTTTTTTGGCAAAATTCATATGAACTCCACCACGAGCCACATAAACATTTCCAGGAAGTAGCTCCATATTTGGAGAAGATTCATGAACTGGTACCATACTAGCACGGTCAAGCCTCTGAGCAAATGCTTTTGTAAACTGTTCTGGCATGTGCTGAACTATACAAATGGGATACTTATAATTTGATGGAAGTGAAGAACAAATTTGTTCTATTAAGCCTGGTCCACCTGTAGAACTACCAATAAGAACCACTTTTGTAATATCTAAACTACTTGTTGTTGGTAAATCATTGCTTTTAATTTGTTCAACTCTTCTTTCTCTCGCAACTGGTCTTGCAATTTTTCTTTTTAATCGTCTAGGAGAGATACGAGATAAAGATTTCACTTTTTCTAATATATCTTCACGATTTTCTCTTTTACCCACATTCATAGTCCCAGGTTTAGCAATATAATCAACTGCACCCAAATCAAGCGCATCCATAGTTATACTAGCATCTTCTGTTGTCAAAGAACTTATCATAAGGATTGGAGTTGGTTGTTTTTGCATAATCTGTTTAACAGCTTCAATACCATCCATCACTGGCATATTAATATCCATTGTAATTACATCATATTGAATTGAAGTTGCCTTATCAACAGCTTCTTTACCATTTTTTGCTATATCTATTTCAAAGTCAAAAGTCTCTATCATCTGAGTTAGTTGTTTTCTAACTAATGCTGAATCATCAACTATTAATACTTTTTTAGCCACTATAAATCCTTGTTTGAAATGATTTTATCTATATCCATAGATAAAACCAATCTTTTACCATTATTCAAGTGAAGTATATTCGTAAAAAATTCATCATCTTGTTCTCTAATTTCATCTTCTTTCACACGTAAAATATCACTAACGCTATCTACAATAAATCCTATTTTTAGTTCATTTACATTACATATAATTATTTTAAAATCTTCATCTATTTTCATTTGTATATTTAACTTTTTAAATAAAGATACAATTGGAACTATCTGACCTCTAATATTTATTATTCCATCAATTAAATCATCAGTATAAGCAACTTTTGTCGAGTCTAAAATATCTATAATCTCTGCTACATTTTCAACATCAAAAGCATACTCTTTACCTGAAAGTTTAAAAACAATAACTTCTGTTACACAATCAGCTGAATCTATAAATTTCTCTTCAAGATTTTCTTCATCTATAAATACTTCATTTATTTCAAAAAGATTTTGCAAAACATTCTCATCAAAAAATGATATAAGAGAATTTGAATCATGAATCACACCGGCTATTTTATTATCTTCAAAACTATCACTCATATACTCAATATTTTTTGAAACATAATTCTTAATATCTACAATTTCATCTACTAAAAGACCTATTTTTTTACCTTTATGAGAAGCTATTAAAATACGATTTTTATACCCATCTTTTGTAGCAAAACCATAATATTTTCTTAAATCAATAACTATTATAAGTTCATCCCTAAGAGTTATAAGACCTAAAACTTCATCTGAACTACCAGCTATATTTGTATATTCTATATCTGCTAAAATTATCTCTCTTAAAAAATCTATATTTAACCCATATTTTTCATTAGCCATTGAAAATATTAAAAATCTAAGAGCATCCTCTTCTTTTGTAACTTCTAATTTTGTTTTACCATTTTTAATCTCTTTAGGTTCTATTTCAACCTTGTTTATTTTAGAAAATAAAATTTCTAATGAAACAATTTGGATAAGTGAGTCTTTATATTTATAAATAGCAATAATAGAATCATCTTCCTTATTCAAATAATCCATATTGTCATCTTGAATTTTAACTGTATTATAAACTTCACTAACCAAAAGGGCAGAAGAGGAAAAATCATTATTTAAACTAAGAAGTCTTGTTTTTTCATTATCATAATCAACTTCACCCATATCTAGTAAAAGATTCATATCAACCATAGTTACAATACTACCACTTATAGCACATAACCCTCTTACACCAGATGGTCTCAAAGGTAAAGGCATAAGCATAGGCACTCTAGCTATTTGATTAATATCAACTGTTGATATACCATAGCTTTGACTACCATTTTTGATAATTAAAATCTCTTGAATACTCATAGTTTTTAGCCTTGTTGAAGTTCATCCGCCATAACAGCCAACTCTTCTACACCTTCACCGATGTATGAAACAGTTTCAATAATAAGTTCACTAGCCTTACGAGATTCCATAGCATTTCTAGCACTTAATTCTACTGCTTTTTGAACCTCACTAATACCAATCATAACCTGATTCATACCTTCAATATTCTGGTCATTAACAGCTTTTAATCCCGTATATCGATCTAATAAATCTACCAACATATCTATGATTCTTGATATATCATTTATCAAAGCATCTATTGATTTTTGCTCAACTGATTGATCATTTAAAAGATTATTCCAATCATTCCTAACTGTATCAATTTCAGAGTTCATTGATTCTACGATATCATTAATTTTATCAGTATTTTGTTCTGAATCTTTTGCTAAATTTCTAATATCTGCACTTACAACTGCAAAACCTTTACCAAAATCACCTGCTCTTGCAGCTTCAATTGAACCACTAATTGCAAGCATATTTAACTGAACAATAGAGTTAGAAATATTTCCAACTGTTTTATTAACGCTTCTAGTCTCTTTAACAATAACTGTTAATTCTGTTGCTGCAACATCTCCTTGAGATATAGACTCATGAGATGCTTCACGAATCTCACTAATAGAATTTTTAACAACATTAAAAGATACTTTTAATAAATCAAAATTTCTACGAGCAATACTTATTAAAGCATCAATATCTTTTGCAGCTTCAATACCTGTTTCAATAAGAGCTTTATTATTAAGTGCTGATTTATTTGTATTTTGAGATGATGATTCTATTTTATTTAGTGCATCAGTAACATCACTTAGTGCATGTTGAATATCATCCATTGATCCACCAATAGTATCAGCACTCATAGCAATATCTTCAGCTGATTTCATAGTATCAGTTGAGTATCTTAATTCTTCTGCAAGGTTTGAAAGTTCTTTAATATCATCTTCAGTTTGAGCTAAAGCATCTGATTGAATATCTATACCATTTAATGTTTTTTCAACTGATAATGCTATCTCTTGTGAATCTGCGGCTATAGTTTGTGAACCATCATTTATTTTTGCAACAAAATCACCAAGTTTATTTGTATAAGTACTTACACTTCTAGCTGCTTCAACGGAATAAATAGCTATTTTAGTTAACTCTTCCATTTTAAAGCTTAATGAATTTCCCTTTACTCCATTGCTTGTGATAATATTATTTGTCTCACCTATACTTTTAATAATATTATCAATACTTCCCTGAATTTTATTTACAAGTTCAGAAATAAACTCAGCATTTTTTTCACTCTCTCCAGCCAATGCACGCGTTTCATCAGCAACAACTGCGAAACCTTTACCATGCTCTTTTGCACGAGATGCTTCAATAGCAGCATTAAGTGCAAGAAGATTTGTTTGATCTGCAATTTTTGCAATAAATCCAACAGCATTACCTATATTTTGAGAAGATTCTTTTAACTCTTCACTCTTTTTTGATGATTCTTGTGCAACCGTAACTGCTGAATCCATTCTACCAACTGACTCAACAATTTTTTCAACAGAACTCATAATATTATCACCAGTAGCAATTGTTGAAGATATTACCGCATCTATTGTAGAGTTCATTCTATTAATATTAGTATTGATACTTTTAACATTACTAAGAGCTTGTTCACTTGCACCACTATTTTCTTCTGCGGCAGTTGCAATTTGCTCCATAGAAGATTTTAACTCTTCTATCGCAGATACACTCTCTTGAGCATTCTCTAAAATCGTCATAGAAACACCAGCGATACTTTCACTAATCTGTTGTTGTTTTGCAAGTGTTCTTTGTCTTCTTTTAGAGTCACTACCAGCAGAAGAAACAACTGCTGAAGATGAAGTTGAACTATTTTTTTTCATTAATGCCATTATTAAATCCTTTTATTCTTAATCTAGTGTAGCGTATAACGCTTCAGCATTTTTAATATCTTCACGAGAAGGTTTAACTCGAATAGAAACATATTTTATATTTCCATTTTTATCAATTGAGCGAAGTACAGTTGCATGTACCCAATAAAAACCACCATCTTTACGGGCATTTTTAACTATCCCACTCCAAAAACCTTTAGATTTAACATCATCCCAAAGAGATTTAAATGCAGCACGAGGCATATCTGGATGACGAACAATATTATGTGGTTGACCAATCATATCTTCTGAATGCATATTTGCAATTTTTAAAAATGAATCACTCGCATATTCAACGATACCTTTTTCATCGGTTTCAGAAAGAAGATATAAATCATTATAAATAAGCTCTCCATCATCCATAAATGTCAAACCTTCAGTACTTATTTTATTATTATTTTTTGACACTGCAAACCTCCATACGAATTAAATTTTAGAGATAGAATACTCTTTGTAAGCTAAAAATAAATTAAAATAATAAGAATAAAAGATATAAAATTGAATTTGTTATAAAATTGTGTAATGTGTAGTTTATTTTGAGGAAAGAGCAAGTCTTAAGATAGTTAAGACTTGCTTGTAGTATGAAAAAAGGTTAGAAATTAGATATTATCTCTAATTCCTAAATCTTCTACTAATTTCATATAAGCATCTTTTTGTGTTCTTTTAAAATACTTCATTAAGCGACGACGCTGACCAACTAATTTTAATAGCCCTAATCTTGAAGCGTGATCTTTTTTAAACACTTTAAGGTGTTCTGTAAGTTCTGCAATTCTTTCTGTTAAAAGTGCAATTTGAACTTCACTTGAACCAGTATCATTTTCATCTCTTCCGTATTTTGTAACAATTTCTTGTTTTTTAGCCAAATCTAAAGCCATAATAGCCTCCTGAGTGGTATAATAATCTAACAAATATGTATCTCTACATAAAGCTGAAATCGAATTGTAGCTAAATTTATCTTTAATTACCTTTTAACATACAATATTTTAAATTTCTTTAGCTATAATATACTTTAAATTTAAATCATTATAATAAAAAGTAAAAAATATGTTAATAACTCGTGCTAGTGAATACGCCATCCTTTCTTTAATTGTTTTATCTGAAGCCTCTGCACCTATGGATAGCGAAACACTATCTAAAGAGCTTTCAATACCTAAAAGTTTTTTAGCAAAAATACTTCAATCTCTTGCGAGAGCAGAAATTTTAAAATCTTTTAAAGGTGTAAAGGGTGGTTTTGTCTTAGCAAAAAAACCAAAAGATATAAATATGCTTGATGTAATGTCTGCTGTTGAGGGAAAAGCTCCCGTAGTTTTTGAGTGTTCACCTTCACTAGATGATTGTCCATCTGATAGAGCTGGACTTTGTAGTATATGGCCATTTTTAAATAAACTGCAAGGTAAAATAGATTCATTTTTAGCTGATTTAAGCCTAGAAGATATTTTAGAGTAGTAGCTTGGCAAAAAAACTCACATTTAAACAACAAATTGGAACAGGTCTAAATTTTTTATTAGGACAAAAAGATTTAAGTGTAGTTTTCTTTGTAATGGCTATTCTAATTATCATTATTGTTCCTCTTCCATCAACAGCACTTGATTTATTGTTAACAGTATCAATAGCAATAGCTGTTTTAGTTTTACTTATATCACTTTATGTACCAAAACCAACAGATTTAACAACCTTTCCTACTTTAATTTTAATTATTACACTTTTTAGACTATCTCTAAATGTTGCTACAACAAGAATGATTCTAAGTCATGGTCACGAGGGGAGTGAAAATGTTAGTAGTATTATTACCAGTTTTGGAGATTTTGTTGTTGGTGGAAACTTTGTAATTGGTATTATTGTTTTTTCTATTCTTGTTTTAATTAACTTTATGGTTATTACAAAAGGTGCTACGAGGGTTGCAGAGGTTGCAGCAAGATTTACACTAGATTCTATGCCAGGTAAACAGATGGCAGTTGATGCTGACCTTAATGCTGGGCTTATTGATGATGCCCAAGCTAAAGAGCGTCGTGCAGAGATTCTTCAAGATGCAAACTTTTATGGAGCAATGGATGGGTCATCTAAATTTGTAAAAGGTGATGCCGTTGCTGGTATTATTATTACTCTTATAAATATTATTGGTGGTTTTCTTATAGGTGTTTTTCAACATAAGATGAGTGTTGGAGATAGTGCTTCAACTTTTACACTTCTTACCATTGGGGATGGACTTGTTGGTCAAATACCAGCACTTATAATATCTACAGCAACTGGTATTATGATAACTCGTTCTTCTGGTGATGGTGATAACTTTGCAGAGGGTACTATTAACCAGATGATGGGCAATGCAAAGATATTAATAATTGTTGGTTTGATAATGATTTTATTTGCTATGGTTCCAGGTCTGCCTACTGCTTCAATGGGATTTGTTGGTATCTTATTTACATCACTTGGATGGGCAATGTATAAATATGATAAAGGGGAATTTTCTATACTTGATGTTGATAACCTTTTAACAAAAAAAGAGCAAGAGATTAAAAACAAAGAACAAGAAGCTACCAAACCTAAAAAATCAAATGAAGAGATAGCAAAAGAGGAAGAACATGCACTAGAAGATATACTCAAAGTTGAGATGCTTGAGTTAACACTTGGCTATCAACTAATCCGTTTAGCAGACAGTAACCAAGGTGGAGATTTACTTGAGAGAATCCGTTCGATGAGAAGAAAAATTGCTAGTGATTTTGGTTTCTTAATGCCTCAGGTACGAATAAGAGATAATTTACACCTACAACCACAACAATATCAAATTTTACTAAAGGGTATATCTATCGGCGAAGGGGAAATTATACCAGATAAATTTCTTGCTATGGATAGTGGTATGGCAACAGGAGAGCTAAAAGGTGAAATAACAAAAGAACCTGCTTTTGGACTTGATGCAATGTGGATTTTTGCAAATGAAAAAGAGTTTGCAATAGAAAACGGATATACAGTTGTTGATCCAGCAACCGTTATATCAACACATATGAGTGAATTAATCAAACGAAATGCTGAAGATTTACTTACAAGACAAGAGGTTCAAACTCTTATTGATAAAATTAAAAATGATTTCCCAGTTATTATTGATGATGTTTTAAAAGTTGCTTCTATTGGTCTTATTCAAAGAGTTCTAAAAGCTTTACTACATGAAAAAATACCTCTTAAAGATATGTTGAGTATCTTAGAGACTATTGCTGATGTAGCTGAATTTACTAAAAATGTAGATATTATTACAGAACAAGTAAGAGCAAAACTCTCTCGTATCATCACGCAAATGTATGCCAGTGAAGATGGAACAGTAAGACTTCTTACATTTGACACAAACTCTGAACAGATGATGTTAGAAAAATCACAAGAGAGAGATGGAGTTAGAAACTTAATGCTAAATGTAGGTGAGATAAATGCACTTATACAAGCAACAAGTACAAAAGCTGCTGAACTTCTTCAAAAAGGTGTATCCCCTGTAGTTGTCATCGTTGACCCTCAACTCCGTCGTGGTGTAGCTGAGATATTTGAGAGATTTTCTCTTGATGTTATAACACTCTCACATGCCGAGATAGATTCAAGTGCAACATTTGAAGTTATGGGTTCAATAACAATAGAATAAAATTTTAAGGACAAATATGAAAGAAACAATTCACCACTTATCACACATAGATTTAGATGGCTACAGCTGTCAATTTATTATGCAATACACTCCGTATGAGATTACAAATTATAATGCCAATTATGGAGCAGAAGTTAAGTCTAAACTAGACTTAATGCTAGAGAATATTAAAAACAATAAAAAAAGTGCTTTAATTTTAATAACTGACTTAAATCTAACTGCAGATGAATCAAGATGGTTAAATAATGAAGTTCGTAAAATGAATGACAACAAAATGGATGTACAAATCACTTTACTTGACCATCACGGAAGTGGACAAGAGAGTGCTAAAAAATATGATTGGTATTTTCTTGATGAATCAAGATGTGCAACTAAAATTATGTATGACTATACCAAAGAAAATTTTGAGTTTAATGAACCAAAATGGATGCAAAAATTTGTAGATGTCGTTAATGCTGTTGATTTATGGAAACTTGATGAAGTCCAAAACTTTGAATATGGAAAAGTTTGTATGAGACTTGTAAATGAGACTAGAGAGCTTAACCGTGTTATGTTTGCAACTCAAGACAACCATTATAAATTATCACTTTTAAAAGAGGCTACTAAGTATTTGGATGTAGAAGATGCACCTATTGTACTTGATGATAAAATTCATACTATGAAAAAAGAGTTTTTTCAAATAGATAAAAATAATACACTTGATAATCTATCAACTAACTATGTTGTAAAACTACTAGGTGATAAAAGAGATACAAATACTATTTACTACAAAGGCTATCGTGGTTATCTAAGCTATGGAGTAGGAAATACTTCAATAGTTGGTAATGGCTTTTTAGTAGCATATCCAGAGTATGACTTTATAGTAGATGTAAGTTATAGAGGTGCAATGAGCCTAAGAGCAAATTTTAAAGTAAGTGTTGCTCAAATTTCAAAAGAGTGGGCAAATGGTGGTGGGCATCCAAATGCTGCTGGTGGTAGAATCATGGGCTTTAAAGAACAATACAGATACGACAAAGTTAAACAACAAATCGAAGCTATTATTAATGATAAAGAATCGAGAGCTGGTGATTTAGAGTATAAAAAAGAGGACTAAACTGGTAGTATTCAATAATCTGTGTCAGCATCGAGTAATTCCTAAAATTGTATCATAAATTGAGAGCTTTATCTAATCTTCCCTCAAAGTGAATGGCTAATTGAGAGATTGTTAAGCTCCAGTTTCGCACTAGCATAGTCCATTTTTTTGAAGCATTTTGGATACCCATAAAAAGTAGTTTTAGAAGGCTATTATCGTTAGGAAAGCCACCTTTTGTTTTAGTCAGCATTCTGAATTGTCTATGCACTGATTCAATGATATTAGTCGTGTAAATAACTTTTCTAATATCAGCAGGATATTTAAAATATACAGAGAGGTTTTCCCACTTATTTCTCCAAGATGTAAATACGATAGGATACTTTTTACCCCATTTTTCTTCAAGTTTATCAAGCTCGATTTCAGCTTCTTCTTTAGTAAGAGCTTGATATACTTTTTTTAGCTCTTTGGCAAACTGTTTTTGATAAGCAGAACCTACATATTTCAAAGAGTTGCGAATTTGATGCACTATACATAGTTGAACTTCCGTATCAGGGAATACTGAGTTTATAGCTTCTGGAAAGCCTTTGAGTCCATCAACAGATGCTATGAGTATATCTTTGACTCCACGGTTTGATAAATCTGTAAGTACCTGTAACCAGAACTTAGCACCTTCACTTTCATTCAGGTATAGACCAAGTATCTCTTTTTTACCATCAATCCCAACTCCAAGAACTGTATAAAATGCTTTTGAAATATATCTACCATCTTCTTTAACTTTATAGTGAATAGCATCTAAAAATATGAATGGATATACCTCTTCAAGAGGACGAATCTTTCACTCTTGAAGCATAGGTATTATTTTATCTGTTACGGTGCTGATAGCACCCTTTGAGAAGCCTACACCGTAAATATCTTCAATCAAATCTGCTATTTGAGAGTAACTATTTCCATGTGAGTAAAGGGCTAGGATTTTATCTTCTATTTCTCCTGCCATAGTTCGTTGATTTTTCTTGACTATTTCAGGTTCAAATGAGCCATCTCTATCTCTTGGAACATCTAGTTGGAATTCTCCATGCTCACTTTTCATAGTTTTAGTGGCATAACCATTTTTACGGTTTCTATTGAGGTCTTGAGTTAAGTGTGAGTCTATTTCAGCTGAGAGTGCAACTTCTGTAAGTTGCTTTATTAAAGAGCCTAATGCTCCATCTTTACCACCGATACTTTTACCAGCTTTTATATCACGAGCAAATTGCTCTACATCTATTTCTATATTCATCTGTGTGTCCTTGAGTAATTGTTATTTTACCCGATTGACACAGATTTTTGAACGGTTCCACTAAACTTGGCATGTGGAGATTAGAATGATTTATTTGCAATTAACGAAATATCTTTCTACTCCATCTGCTAATCCACGAGCTAATTTTTTTTGATACTTAGAACTAACTAATCGTTTTGCTTCAGTAGGATGTGAGATAAATCCAACTTCAACTAAAACAGAAGGCATTTGAGCACCAACTAATACCCAAAATGGACCTTCTCTAACTCCACCATCATGAACATTTTTATAAGACTTTTTAAGTGAGCCTAACATCCCTCTTTGTAAATCAGTAGCTAATTTATTTGAAGCTACAATATTATGAGAATTTACTGTATTTAAAAAACTTTGCTTTCCATAAAAGTTCATATCACTTAAATCTGCTGAGTTCTCTTTTGCTGCAACACTTTTAGCTCTATTTGATTTAGATTTAGATAAAAAATAGCACTCTATCCCATGAACTTTTTTAGCATTTTTCTTTGCAACTGCATTTGCATGAATAGATATAAAAATATCTGCATCTTTTTTATTTGCATATTTTGTTCTATTGCTAAGTTTAACAAATTTATCTCTATCCCTTGTCATATAAACCTTATATCCACGAGATTTTAATATAGCTTTTAACTCTTTAGCAATATCCATAACAACAATTTTTTCTCTATACCTACTATAACCTACAGCACCAGGGTCTTTTCCACCATGACCAGCATCTATAACTATAACTTTATTTCTATCAAGTCTAAATGGAGTAACTTCTCTTTTTATACTCTTGGCATGTGGAGTTATTTTATTTGAATTATCAATAGTTATTCTTAATTGTTCTAAATCTTTTTTAAATCTTACTTTTAACTTTTTATTATTTTCAATAACAAGTCTTAATATACTCGGTTTAAACTGTGCTAATTTAATCCGTTTAATACCTTTTTTTCTAAGAGTTTTAGATTTTGTAAGCATAGAAGCATGAATATCAAAAATATATCTATATTGCTGTTTTTTAGAATCATAAAGTGTAAAATAATTGACCTGTTTTGTCGTTAATGGTTTGTCAAACTCTAAGACTAACCTATCACCTTTAAAGTTTATTGATTCTAATTTATGAGAAGATTTGAGTTTTATTTTTTTTACTTTTGAAGTTTTAATTTTACTCTTTGGCTTTAGCTCCAATAACTCTTTTGAATACTGATAAGTATCAATACGAAGTTTGTTTCCACTTTTAACTATACCCTCTAATGCACTAACTTTCAGTTTATCATCTTCAGCCATAATAGAGCGAAGATAAAGGTTTTTATAGTCATTATATGCACGGAACTGATTACTTTTGTTGCTAGTTTTCATCAAACCATCAGCTCGTTTTAAAATAGCACTATCACTTAAAGCATGTATAGATACTACAAGTATAAAAAAAAGTGAAAATAGGCGAAACATTAACTAACTATTCACCTTCAATTAGTTTACTCATTAACTCTTTTACAGAGATGATTTTATCTAATTTATATCCATTTGTACCAGAGAAGAATAAACCTGTTTCAAGATTACCTTCATAAGCATCACTTAGTCTATCAGCTATACAAAATCCAACCTCTTTTGCTTCAACTCCACGATTACATGGAGCAACACAGTTTGAGATACATTTAATAGCTGGACCCTCTCTTTTTGCAACTAAATGAGTAAGATTTGTAACAATACCTTGTGCTGGATAACCAACAGGTGAACCCATAAGTTGAATATCTTCCTCTTTTGCGTTTATAAGAACTTGTTTAAAATTTTCATGTGCATCACACTCATGTGTACCAATAAAACGAGTACCCATTTGAACACCTCTGGCACCAAGAGACAACATCTGCACTATATCATTTTTATCCCAAACACCACCAGCAGCAATTACTGGAATATCTCCCCACTTAGCAGCCTCTTCAACTACAGGAGCAACAATATTTTCTAACTGATTTTCAGGTAATTTACACTGTTCATAAGTAAAACCTTGGTGACCACCACTTTTAGGACCCTCTACAACTACAGCATCAGGAAGTCTATTGTATCTTTTTTGCCATCTTTTACAAATAATTTTAAGAGCTTTAGCAGATGATACAATAGGAACAAGTGCAACATCAGGATAACCCTCTGTAAACTCAGGCATATTTGTTGGAAGTCCTGCTCCTGTTATAATAATATCAATACCTAATTCACAAGCATTTTTTACAACATCACCATAACCATTAATAGCATAAAGAATATTTGCAGCTAATGGTTTAT
Source organism: Sulfurimonas sp. (assembly GCA_021107375.1). Taxonomy (GTDB): domain Bacteria; phylum Campylobacterota; class Campylobacteria; order Campylobacterales; family Sulfurimonadaceae; genus Sulfurimonas. The sequence continues at coordinate 4,165 of JAIOSY010000028.1, read as the reverse complement.
CACCACAAATTTTTCTTGCATTTTTAATTATTGCTTCAAAACCATCTCTTGAATAGAAATTTTCCTCAGATAACGGTCTTCCTGAAACTAATTTTCCTGCAAACTTTTTATCATCATAATATCCAGTACCAACTGAACTTACAACACCTAGGCCACCCTCTTTAGAAACATTTCCAGCAAGACCATCCCAGCTAATACCAACACCCATACCACCTTGAACAATAGGCTTAGGAATTGTATACTTACCTATTTGTAAAGACTTAAAACTCATCTAATTAACCTTTAGTTTTGCAAATTTTCTTTTTCCAACTTGAAGCACATATTCACCACTTGATAGTTGTAATTGCTCGTCAGATATTTTTATCTGGTCTATTTTAACAGCACCTTGCTTAATATCTCGCCTTGCTTGTGAAGTTGATGGCTCAATGTTACAATCTACCAATGCTTTTGCTATCCAAATCTCTCCATCACAACTAAATTCAGCTATATCTATTGGTATTTGACTTTTTGAGTGAAGAGAGTCAAATGCTTCTTTTGCCCCAAGAGCAAGTTCATCTGAATGAAATCTGGCAGTTATCTCTAAAGCCAATCCCTCTTTAACCTTTTTAGGGTGAAGCGAGCCATCAAGAACTCCATTTTTTATAGTTGCTATCTCATCTAGAGGTTTTGAACTAAGTAGCAGATAATATCTCCACATAAGGTCATCACTTATACTTAACATTTTTCCAAACATATCATTTGGTTCATCTGAAACACCTATATAGTTTCCTAAAGATTTACTCATCTTTTGTACACCATCAAGACCCTCTAAAATAGGCATCATTAAAACAGCTTGCTGTTTTTTTACATCATAAGCTTTTTGAAGTTGTCTTCCCATTAAAAGATTGAATTTTTGATCCGTTCCACCTATCTCAACATCACTTTTTAAATGAACACTATCATAACCTTGAAGAAGTGGATACATAAATTCACTTACTGCGATTGGAGTTTGTGAAGCATATCTTTTAGAAAAATCATCACGCTCTAACATTCTAGCAACAGTAAGATTTGATGCTAATTCAAGCATACCAATAGCACCAAGAGGAGCTAACCAATCATTATTATAAACTATTTCTGTTTTATTTTTATCTAAAATTTTAAAAGCTTGTGTAGTATAAGAGGCAATATTATTTTTAATATCCTCTTGAGATAACACTTTTCTAGTTACATTTTTACCAGTTGGATCACCGATAGTTGCGGTAAAATCACCTATTAAAAACTGAACAATCCCACCATACTTCTGAAAAGTTGCAAGTTTATTTAATAGTACAGTATGACCAAGATGTAAATCAGGTGCAGTTGGATCAAATCCAGCTTTTACAGTATAAGTTTTACCCTCATCAAAATATGCTTTTACAAGTTTTTCAATTCTCTTATCGTCAATTATTTCAGCACTACCTCTATGGATCTCTCTTAAAGCTTCTTCTAACATCTTTCTCTCTTATTTATTAATATTATCTATATGCGTCATCGGTTCTAATCAACTGAATAACTTTTATTTTATTAGCCATTTTAACACGAAGTGAGTTAATATCAGCTTCTTTAGACTCAAATCCAAGTTCACAATATTTTACATAATCACCACTGTCTTTACCTAATTCTATAGATGTAATATCTATGTTTAATCTCACAAGATAAGTTAAAAAGTCAGCTAATGCCCCTTTTTCATTATGAAGTGACACTATTAAACTATAATGATATTTGTTTTCTTTATTCCATCGTATAAAAACCATAGGTACATGGTCTTCTAATTTTTTATAAGCATTTGCACACATTTTGTGATGCACATGCACTTTCCCTTTTTCTAAAAATGCCATTATCTCATCACCAGATTTGGGATGACAACAATAATCAAAAACAACATCATTAATATTAGAAACACTAAATATTTCCAAATCAGAAATAATTTTTGACTTTAATTTAAATCTATGTTTAGAAATAAAACCTGCAAATCTATTATTTTTAGCTATATCTGTTGCATATTTACTAATAGCACCTCTATAATGCTCAATATCGCATGGTATTTTTGAACGAGCTTCACAACTACTTTCATCAAACCATTCACTTACTCTTGCATAGTTCAAGTTCATTGCTGTAGCAACAATTAAAATACTTGATTTTGCATTTATCTCTCTTATTATTGCATTACAATTAACTCTCATATTTGTTGTAGCTTTAGATGTTTTTACAGCATCTATCCAACTACATCTTGTTATAACCTCATCGCTTGTATTTATTTTAACTATATCACCATTACTAAGTTCAGAAAGCAATGATGATTTTGTTTTATTTAAAAGAGCCGACGCAGCTTTATTGCCAACCTCTGTATGAACTGCATATGCAAAATCAAGAACAAGAGCACCACGAGGGAGAGTAAAAGCATCCCCTTTTGGAGAGAATACAGATATATCTTCAGAGTAAAGGTCATTTTTAATCAACTCATAAAAATCTTCAACTGATTCATTTTGATATTGAAGATTATGTAACCAATCTAACTTTATATTATTATTTCCACCACTTTTATATTTCCAGTGAGCAGCAACTCCAAGCTCTGCAGTTTGATGCATAGCATAAGTTCTAATTTGAACTTCAATAATCGCAGTATTGTGAAAAACTGTAGTATGAATAGTTTGGTATCCATTATCTTTTGCAACTGCAATATAATCTTTAAACCTTGAAGATAATGGCTGAAAATTCAGATGAATTAAACCCAAAATATTATAACACTTTACTGCATCTGTTGTTAAAATTCTAACTGCTAAAAGATCAAGAACCTCATCAATACCTACACCTTTTCTCTGCATTTTCAAATAAATAGAATAACGGTGTTTTACACGACTTATTATCTCAAAATCATCCTCACAAAAACCATTTTTAATAAGTAAACTAGAGATAGAATCCCTGAACTCACTTAATTTCATCTCCATAGAGTGATAATTTGTATCAAGATAATTATCTATATGATGTTTTTCCTCTTTAAAAAGGTATGAAAAACTTAAATCTTCTAAAATATTTTTTAAAAAACTTATCCCTAATCGATGTGCTATGGGAGCATAAACAACAAGCGTTTCCTCTGCAATACGAATCTGCTTATATTCTGGTAATGCATCAAGAGTTAGCATATTGTGAAGTCTATCACAAAGTTTTACAACTAAAACTCTTACATCTTCTATACTAGCAAGTAACATTTTTCTAAACGAGAGTGCTGATGTTATTAATTTTTCATTTGATGTCGATGGAACAAGTTCAGAATCTCTAATAGTATCAATTTTAGTAATACCATTAACTAAATGAGCAACATCTTCCCCAAATTTTTTCGAGATTTCTTCTATAGTTATATCGGTATCTTCAACAACATCATGAAGCAAAGCAGCTATAGCCATAGATTCATCATCCGTTATGGAAGATACTATACTTGCTACTAAAATTGGATGTATTATATAAGGTTCACCACTTTTTCTAACTTGTGTCTGATGAGCTATTTTGGAATACTCTAATGCTTCTTTTAAAGAATCAGTAGCTTCCATATGGGAAAAAAGGTATGCTGATGCCGAGTCAACATCATGTAGATGCTTAACCTTTTCTATATCTAATTGACTCAGATTCAAATTATTATTTCTCTATATCTACAAAGCCTTTAACTTTTACAAGTCCTTCAGCTATTTCCATTAAAGCTAAATCTGCAGCTTTAATACTTTTAGGGTCAATATTTAATTTACTTGATGAACCGTTTAAAAGTTCATCAGTTCTTTTTGCTACTGCTAGTGCTAGTTGATAATTATCCATATTTGGATTATCTTGTAAAATTTTTGCTGTTAATTCTTCTGTTTTCAAATTTATTTTCCTTTAATTTATTTCATAAATTTAAGGGAACCTTTTCCCTTATTTTATAACGATAAAGGAAGTAATTCCTTTATCTACGCTAACACTAGGTTTCCTTCGGCAGGAAGCCCATCACACTAGTGTGATTTTATACTAATTATTTAACTATTGAACAATTCTCCATATTACCATTTAAAATATCTAAAATATTACCTTGTTTAGACATATCACATACTATGATTGGTAATTTATTATCTTTTGCTAAAGCGATAGATGTATCATCCATAACTTTAATATTATCATT
>JAIOSY010000064.1 GCA_021107375.1 Sulfurimonas sp. | reverse complement strand
CAAAAGTCTCTTTTATAGATTTTGGCATGATGGGTTCAATCAGCAAACAAGAACAGAAAATACTTTTAGAACTTATTTATCATTTATCACAAAAAGATGAAGAAAAAGCATCTCTAGATATTTTAAATATGACAAACTATCCAGATAATATTGATACAAATAGTTTTATTAAAGATATGAGTAGAGTTGTTAGCACTTATATGTATGCAAATTTACAAGATATAAATATCAAAGACCTTTTCAACGATATGACTAACTTAGTGTCAAAACATAATATCTCTTTTAAAAATGACTATTATCTATTTTTTAAAGCGATTGTAACCATAGAGGGAGTTGGAAGAAATTTAGATTCAAATTTTAATGCTGTAGAGCAGATAAAACCAATAGTTATGAATTCTTATAAAGAACAATTTTCACTAAAAAACATATTTAAAAAAGTAAAAGAATCACCAAAAGAGATAATAGATTTTTTAAATTATACTCCTAGTGATTTAAAAGATATTTTTAAACAGATGAAAAGTGGTAAGTTCAAAGTTGAGCTTGAACATATTGGACTGCAAAAAATGGAAGAGTCTGTTGAAAAATCGTTTAATCATCTTACGGTTGCTATTATAATCGCATCAACACTTATAGGCTCATCACTTCTACTTCATGCCAAAACTCCACCTTTGATTTATGATGTTCCTCTCTTTGGTATTGCTGGATTTAGTGTTGCTTCTGTGATGGGATTAGTCTTGGCTTACTCTATTTATAAGGGTGGGAAGCTCTAGATGATTAAAAAAATAATTCTTATTGCTTTAATTATTGCTAATTGTTATAGTGATGTAACAAAAGAGGAAAATAACTTGAATAATCAAAATCAAAAAACAGTTTCATTGGCTTTAGGTAGTGGTGGAGCTAGAGGATACGCACATATTGGTGTTATTGAAGAACTTGAAAAAAAAGGTTACAAAATTAAATCAATAGCTGGTTCATCTATGGGAGCTTTAATAGGTGGACTTTATGCTGTTGGGAAATTGGATGAATATAAAAAATGGATATTAGAACTTGGCTATTATGATGTTTTTAAACTACTTAAACTTTCATCTACTCAAGGAGCTTTAATAAACGCAGATGAAGAATTTAATAAAGTAGCAATTATGATAGGCGATGTAAATATTGAAGATTTACCTATAAAATATAGAGCTATTGCTACAAATATTATTACTCAAAAAGAGGTTGTTTTTAGTAAAGGTAAACTAATTGATGCAATACGAGCTTCTATAGCAATTCCTACTATTTTTACATTTGTAATAAAGGATGATATGATATTAGTAGATGGGGGTATTTTAAATCCACTCCCTATTAATGCAATTATAAATGATGATACAGATATTAAAATTGCAGTTAATTTAGATGCAAATATACAAAATAAATATATTATAGATGTTCCCTTAGAACATAAAACAAGAGAAGAAATACTTTATAATGAGTTTCAAGAGTTTATCAAAAAAGCGGAACCATTTATACCAGAAAAAATACTTACTATTGTAGATAAAAACAGTACAAAAAAATTGCAAAAAGATATAAAACAAAAATATGATATTTTTTTTATCTTAGGGAGAACTATTGATACTGCTCAAAGTATATTGGCAAAATATTCTATGCAAAATCATAAAGCAGATATAGTTATAGATATACCAAGGGATAGTTGTGAATTTTATGAGTTTACAAAAGCTTACAAAATGATAGAGATAGGAAAAATGGCAACGAAGGAGAAAATATAAAATGAAATATTATCCACATTTATTGGCAATTGGTTTTTTAATTTTCTTTATACTTTTAGGTATAAACCCGGTTGATAGAGCGGTATGGATAATTGAAGTTATTCCTATAGTTATCGTCTATCTGTTTTTACTATCTACATATCAAAAATTCAAATTCACAAATATTTCATATACTTTAATGCTTATGTGGCTGGTATGGCACACTATAGGAGGACACTATACTTTTGCAAATGTTCCATTTGATTTTATAACTGATTTATTTGATTTTCAAAGGAATCATTTTGATAGAATTGGTCATCTTATAATTGGATTTTACGCTTATCCTATGGCTGAATTTTTAACAAGAAAAAGATATGCCAATGTTATAGTTGCATCTTTTTTCGGAGTATTTTTTATTATGGGTATAGCAGCTGGTTACGAAATAGTTGAGTGGGGTTACGCTGTTATAGAGGGTGGAAATACAGGTATAGAGTTTTTGGGTTCACAAGGGGATATTTGGGATGCTCAAAAAGATATGTTAGCAGATACAGTTGGTGCACTAATTTCATTATATTTGTTTTGGTATATAAGACCTGATAAAAAAGTAGAAAGATAATATAATATGAGAAAAGATTCACCATACTATCTACCTAGTGTAAATGTTCTACAAAATGCTTCTTTATTTAATGGTGTTGATGAAGAGATGATGGAAGAGATATTAGGACATTTTTCTCCTATAACTTTGTCTAAAAAAAGAGTAATTAATTCATGGGAAACAAAAGAATCATTTTTTGTTATTATCCGCGGAAGAGTAAAAATCTCT
>JAIOSY010000216.1 GCA_021107375.1 Sulfurimonas sp. | reverse complement strand
TTATTTTGCTTGTATTGTCTTTTGCTATGATTTATCCTTTTGGAATACTTCATTTTAAAATATTGCCACCTAAAGATTCAAACTCATTTTCTATTTATATAGATTTACCAAAAAATACAACAATAAAAAATACAAAAAAAGCTACTCAATGCGTAGAAAATATTTTACAAACTATTCCTCAAATACAAAATTTACAAACATATTATGGTATGGGTGCACCTGTTGATTTTATTGGACTAATAAAGAGCAGTCCTTTAAGAAGTGGTGAATATAGTGCTCAAATAGTTGCAAATCTTTCAAAAGTAAAAGATAGAGATATCACTTCTTTTGTTTTAGTTCAAAATGCAAGAGATTTAATATCTAAAAATTGTGGTGACTATAAAGATATATTTATAGTAGAAGAAGCTGCTGGACCTGCTGTTTATGGTGCAATAGTAGCTGAGATATATGGAAAAGATAAAACTAAAATAGATGAGATAGCTTATAGTGTGGCTGATATATTTAAATCAATAGATACTTTAACGGATGTAGAAATTAAAAATGGTAAACCATTTGAGAAATTTATTATTCATATAGATAAAGAAAAAGCTGTAAGATATGGTCTTAGCGTGGAGCAAATTAATAAAATATTATATATTGCATTTGAAGGGATGCAAATTGCCTATAAAAATGAAGATAGATTAAATGAACAAATTCCTATATATGTAACATTAAGTGATGATACTAGAAAAATAAAAAATATGACAAAAGAGGATATTGTCAATAAATTATCATCATTAAAGCTTATGAATTTACAAGGTGGGATGATTGCCTTAAGTGAAGTTGTATTTGTGAAAGAATCTTTAACGCAACCACCAATCTATTCTAAAGATTTACAAAATTATACATTTGTATCTTGCGAAACAAAACTAGCTTCACCCATGTACCCGTGGAGTAAAGCAATCTCTATGACAAAAAATAAAATGAGTGAGGAATATGAGGTCTCAAATGGTTCTATGTTTAAAACTAAAAGAGGTAAATATTTTGATCTTTACTTAAAAGATAAAAAAACAGGTGAATTGTATGAAATTATTTGGGATGGTGAAGTACAAATAACTATAGATATTTTAAAAGATTCTTTTGTAATGCTTAGCATTTCAGTTGCATTAATTTTAACACTTTTAGTATTTTATTATAAAAACATATCTTTATCTTTAATTGTTTTAGTTGGTAGCTTATTGGCATTTATAGGGATAATAGCAGGACATATTTTAGTAGACATATTCTCTTTACATAGAATTTATTTTACTGGAACATCTATAGTTGGCTTTGTAGCATTATTGGGAATAAATGCTAGAAATACAGTTTTAATTATAGATTTTACACAACTTAAAATAAATCAAGGTATAGAAAAAAAAGAAGCAATTGCAACATCAACGGCAACAAGAACAAAACCTATACTATTGACAGCAATTGGTACAATACTTGGAAGTATGTTTTTAATACCTGACAGTGTGTTTGGTGGACTTGGTATCTCTTTAGTTTTTGGTACAGTTGTAGCAGTTATCGCATCTATAGTAATTGCACCTATTTTAATTAATTTTACAGATATAAAGAAACATCATGAAAATAAAACAAAAATATAGTTATGCACAATATTAAACAATACCCACTACAAAAACTCTTTTATAACTTTTTGAAGTGAAACATAATCTTTTTCAGTAACTTTAATTCCTAAAAATTCAATCTCTTTTATTAGAGTTTGAACAAGTATATCAAACTTATTCTTTAAAATTTCACTAAGTCCAATTTTCACACTTTGAATATCCTCTGGAACTATTGCAAAGATTGTAACTTCAGCCTTTTTATCATACAGTTCACATGCCTCTAATATCTGAACAACTTCCACTTCATGAGCTGTTTTTTTATAAGCTCCGCTTCCAAGTAACTCATCTGATGGGATTTTATATATCTCTCCAGCTTTATCATTAGTCGAGATAGTATCAATAATAAAAACATTGTCATATTCTAAAAAATACTCAGCAAGATTGAACCCTAAAGTACCTCCATCTAATAGCTCTAGCTCTGGAGTAAACTCAAAATTTTCTTTTAAATATTTTATAGCAATAATACCTATACCATCATCACAAAACAGTAAGTTACCTATCCCTATAACTATACTTTTATTTTGCATCTGCTTAACTCTTTACCACCTGCATCTATCATATGAACTGCACATGCCAAACATGGATCAAAAGAGTGTAAAACTCTTAAAACTTCAAGTGGTTTAGAGGTATCTTTTATCTTCAAACCGACTAAAGCCTCCTCATAAGCACCTCTTACTCCATCAAAGTTTTTTGGAGTTGCATTCCAAGTTGTTGGAGCAATAACTGAAAAGTTTTCAATTTTTGCATCTTTTATATTTACAAAATGGCTTAAAGTTCCACGAGGCACTTCAAAAAATGCTCTACCTTTTACATTTTTATTTAATTTATCAAAATCAAACTTCACCCAGGTATCTGTGTCATAATATTTTATATTTTGAATAAGACGAGAAACCAGTTTAAAAATATATTCACAAATATAGCCTGTCTCGATAGCCCTAGCCCCATTTCTACCTACTGAAGTAGATAAATCAATCAGTTCTAAATCGGTATCTTTTAAAAACTCATCTACAAAAGATTTTATAAGAGTATTATCTTTTTTATAACTTATTAAAACCCTTGCAAGTGGTCCAGTTTCCATAACCTTACCATCATATCTTGGAGCTTTTATCCATGAGTATTTATCATCATTTTTTGCAGTTTTCAGTGAGCCATCTTCATTTAAATCTGTATAGCAAACCTCATTATCTATCGCCTCATCTTTATACCAAGCACGGTCTATCTCTTCTGTTATTTTAGACTCATCAAAATCTTCTATATTTTTAAAATCATGATTATAAATCACACCATCACAAAACAATTTTCTATCATCAAATTCATATCCACCAACTGACATAAAATTACCATTTGCACGACCAATTCCAGCTTTTATCTCATCCCTATAAGCTATGGCTAAAAGTTTAGCATCTGGAAGATAGGCACGGTCTATAAAATCTTTTGCCTCTTTAATGATAAAAAGATAATCATTTAATCTCTGAGGATTTAGCATATCAGCAACACTTGTAATTCCACCAACTACAATACTTTGAGGATGTGGTGTTTTACCACCAAAAATAGCAACAGCCTTGCTAATATTTGTTTGAAATTTTAAAGCCTCTAAATAATGAGAAATCATAATCAAGTTTTGTTCAGGAGTTAGTTTATAATCACTATGCCCCCAATACCCATTTGAAAATGGTCCCAGTTTTCCAGCCTTTACAAAGTTGCCTAGTTTTTCTAAAACTGCCTCATAGTGAGAATGGGAATTTCTAAAAGGTTTCTTATGGTATTTATGTGCTTCTTTAGAAGTAAGTTTTGCATCTGCATTTAAAGCAGATGTAATATCTACAAAATCCAAGGAGTGAAGATGGTAAAAGTGAACTACATGGTCTTGAATAAAAAGAGCCATCGCCATTAAATCTCTGATAATTTCAGCATTTTTAGGCAATTTTAAAGCATAAGCGTCCTCAACAGATGAAACTGCTGCACGAAAATGTGAATTTGTACAAACACCACAAATTCGACCTGCCAAAAGTCCTGCATCTCTAGGATCACGATTTTTTAAAATAATCTCTATCCCACGAAAAAGCTGTCCACTAACATACGCTTCTTGTACAAATCCATCATCATCTACTTCAACTTCAGCTCTAAGATGTCCCTCTATTCTTGTAATCGGGTCAATAACAATTTTTTTCATTATGCACCTCCATGTATTTATATATATACCCACATAATAATATCATATATCAATGTACTTTAAGTTGAGTAGGTAACTTTATGCTACAATACTTTAATATACAAATTCCACTTGTTTTTATATAAAAGGTAGGTAAATGGTAAACTTTGAAATTGAGGTCAAAAAACTAGACTACCTATATGAGAATTTACCTAGTGGATTGGTGGGTATATTTACTTTATCATTAATAATTTATTTTACATTTAATGGTCTTGTTGATAGTATAAATTTAAATATTTGGTTTTTTTTTAATATATTTTTATTAGTTCTACGAATTTTATTACTAGTCTCATACAAAAAGACTAAAATCACGATAAATAATTATTCAAAATATTATTTTATTTTTTTCATTTTAACAACTATAACTGCTTTTTTATGGGGAGTTAGTGCTTTTATTATATTACCCAATGAGGTTGAATATCAGATGATAATCATTTTGCTATTAGCTGGTTTAATCTCTGGTTCTGTTATTAGTTTAGCTTCAAAAATTGAAATATTTCAAGTATATATCATTTTAGGCATGTTGCCTTTTAGTTATATCTTTTATATAATAGGGACTAATGCCTCGTTAGTATTTTCTTCTTCTATATTATTATATATATTTATTTTATTTATACTATCTAAAAAAATTTCATATAGTGTAAATAATAATATTATACTTGCCTATCATAATCAAAGCCTCATCAATCAACTAGAGAAAAAAGTAAAAGAAGCAAATATTGCCAATAAAGCTAAATCTGATTTCTTATCTATTATGTCACATGAGATAAGAACACCTTTAAATGCTATTATGGGATTTGTTCAAGTCCTTTTAAAAGGTGAAGATGATTTAAAAAAAAGAGAGTATTTAACTACTATAAATAAATCTTCAAAAGTTTTAACAAATATAATAAATGATATTTTAGATATTACAAAAATCGAATCAGGAAATTTTCAATTAGAAGAGATAGAATTTAGTCCAAAAGATGAGTTTAACTCCCAAATTTTACTTTTTGAACAAAACTCAATTGAAAAAGGTGTAAAACTAGTTAACTCTATCTCTTGTGAATTACCAAATGTTATTAAAAGTGACATCTTAAGAATTAAACAAATCCTCTCAAATATCCTCTCAAATGCTTTAAAGTTTACACCAACTGGTAAGTCTGTAGAGTTAATCATAAATTTTGATGAGATAAAATCATCTCTTTATTTTGAAGTAAAAGATGAAGGGATTGGAATATCTAAAGAGAATATAACAAATATAACAAAAGCATTTACACAAGCAGATAGTTCCACTGCTAGGAACTATGGAGGAACTGGGTTAGGTCTTTCTATCGTTACAAAACTACTAAATCTATTTGATTCAAAACTAAATATCGAGAGTGAACTAGGGGTTGGAAGTAGTTTTAGTTTTGAATTAAAAGTTATTACTGTTGATAAGAATTTGGAAGATACTAATACTAGTATTGAGACAAATTTTAAAGGTAAAAGTATTCTTGTCGCAGAGGACAATATGACAAATCAGATGTTAATAAAGCTACTTTTAGAAGACATGGATATAGATATAACTATAGCAAATGACGGTATAGAAGCAGAAAACATCTTTAAAAAAAGTATGTTTGATATGGTTCTTATGGATATCAACATGCCTAATAAAAATGGAATTGATGCTATGCTTGACATAAAAGAGTTCTCAAAGACAAATAACATAAACATCCCAATAGTCGCCCTGACTGCAAATGCCGTTAGTGGGGATAAACAAAAATATATAGATAAAGGTTTTGATGATTATTTAACTAAACCTATAGACAATCATGAGTTAGTAAAAGTTTTTAAAAAATACTTTTACTAACTATCTCCCTCTTCATACTTTCTCTCATTTGCAAACTTATCTACAAACCCCATCTCAGTACAAGCCATACAACCATGTCCAGCTTGAACGGGCCAACTAGTTGATGAGTTAAATTTCATCGTCGGGCAGTTTACATTTGCATAAGGACCTTTACATCCCATCTCAAAAAGACAATAACCTTTTTTAGCACCCTCATCTCCCCACTCTTTAACAAACTCTCCAAGTTCATAATGACCTCTTCGTTCACAATTATCGTGAACTCTCCCCTCATAAGCCCAAAGTGGACGGTTAAACTTATCAAGTGCAGGTAACTCTTCAAACATAATATATGAGAGTAAAGTCCCTACAATATTTGTCGGATTTGTTGGACACCCTGGAAGATTTATGATGTCATCTCTTTTTAGTGCCTCTGATACCCCAACTGCTCCAGTAGGATTTGGA
>JAIOSY010000082.1 GCA_021107375.1 Sulfurimonas sp. | reverse complement strand
TCGTTCTTGGTATTGCAGGTGCTGGTAATATCGGTGTTGTTATTGATTTCTTATTTGCTCCAAAAATTGCTGAGTTATGGGGATGGGAAACAGTTTTCCTTGTTGGTGCTGTTATGGCTATAGTAACATTTATTGCTTATGCTTTTATAGCTAAAAATGCTCCAGCAGATATTTATACTGCTCGTCCTAAAAAAGTAAAAGATTATATCAAGCTTTTAGGTGACAAAGATACTTGGTGGTTCTCACTATTTTATGCGATTAGCTTTGGTGGTTTCGTTGGATTTGCTGGATATATGAAAGTTTATTTGATGAACACTTACCAAGCTGATATGTCTACTTTTGGTATGGATGTCTTAGATGAAGGAAATGTTAAAGTTATCGCTGGATACTTCGGTGCTTTATGTATATTTGCAGGTGCTATTCTTCGTCCAGTTGGTGGAAACATCGCTGATAAAATCGGTGGAATAAAAGCTTTATACTTTTTTTATGGAATGGTTGCTCTTTTAGTTTCTATTACAGCTATAGTTGAGTTACCATTTTTTATAGCTATCTTTGTATTTTTCTTAATTATGGCTAACCTTGGTATGGCAAATGGTTCAGTTTTTCAACTTGTTCCACAAAGATTTGCTAAAGACATAGGTATCATGACTGGTCTTGTTGGTTGTGCTGGTGGTCTTGGCGGAACAGCTTTAATCAAAACTCTTGGTTGGTCAAAAGGAGAATTTGGTGGATATACTGAAGGTTTCTTAATCTTTGGAGTTGTTGTAATTATCGCTCTTCTTGGTCTTAGTTTTGTTAAAACTAGATGGAGAACTACTTGGGGTGTTGGAGCTGGTGGTAGAATTTAATTGGAACCTTACTATTTCATCCTAAATGCCTTTGGACTTATTCCATTGTTATGTTTGAAAAATCTTCCAAACTGAGATGGAGAATCAAAATTTAACTTTAATGCTATCTGTTTTATAGCCATATCTGTATAACTTAAAAGATACTCACTCTCTTTTAATATTCGTTTATGTATAAATGACAAAGCACTAGCATTTAGATTCTCTTGTGTTATTTCACTTAGGTAGTTTGGCGTTATTCCCAAAATCTGGGCATATTCATAAACCTTTTTTTTACTTTTAAAATGTTCTTCTATTAGAGATAAAAAGCTTGAGCATAACTGCTCTGATTTTGTATAATTATTTTCAACATGAAGTTTTTCTTTTTCTCTTTTTAAAAGATAAAGAAGTTGATTGAGATAGGTCTTTATTAATTCTATATATCCACTAGCTCTTATTCTAAACTCTGCATTTATCTCCTCATAAATATCTAAAACTTGTGCATAAACATGTAGGTCTAATTGAATATTTTCATCATGTTTATTATGAAAATTCATTAATTTATTTATAAGTTCGACTGAAAGGTTATCTTTCAAAATGAACTCTTTGTCAAAAAGAAGTACAAATGATTTTGCACTTTGAGATATATCTTCAAATGAAAAAAGCGAGGCTGGATTTACCAATTGCAATGAACGAGGTTCAATAATATAATCATATTGAGAAACACTTCGTTTAGACTTGCCTTTCAATCTTAATATAAGAGCATAACACTCAAATCGTATAGGTCTGCCTTTAGATTGCATAGACTCATCTTCAATAAGAACAATTCCCTCTGACTTAAAATTTTCTGCATAAACATCTGTGCCAAAACTTGGATTTGGTCTTAGCAAATACCTATACATATCTATTGCTTCTTTAACATTTAGTAAAGGTTCTTCTTTCATTTTATTTACCTAAATCCGAGAAATTGTATATATTTTATAGATTTTACTCTTTTTATACTTAATGATAAATGTTACTATTTCTTAATTATTACAAAGGCTATACAATGAAAACTTATTCAAAAATCACACTTATTATTTCTATACTTATCTCCACTTTAAATGCTATTGAAGTTTCATCATTTAGTGGAGATGCAAGGTTCTACTATGGGACAGCTGATGATTATAATAACAATCTATTTGAACAAGAAGGGGCAAGTGGACAGTTCTCGTTAGCTCTTGATTTAGATTTAAATATTAGTGATGAAGTGAAAGTGAATTTGGGAACAACACTACTAACTACACTTGGACTTGAAGAGTCAATTATTACCTATCCATTTGCAGGAAGTACAACTAAAAATCAAGTTTGGTTGGATGAGGTAAATTTTGAGATAAATTTTCTCCAAAAAACAAATATAACTATTGGTCGTCAATATATCTCTTCTCCTCTTTTATACTCTACTGATTGGAATATTGTTAGTAATGCTATGGATGGGGTATCTCTAGTTGATGCACATATAGAAAAAACAAAACTTATGGGCTTTTGGGTTGGTAGAGAGTGGAGTAATGATTATAATGCAGATACAGACACTCTTAATTTTGCAGGGAAATTTAGAACTTTTGGGGAAAAAGGGGTTTATGGAGTTGGAGCAGAAACTCAGCTTATTCCAACTGTTACAGCAGAGTTTTGGTATTACGATGTAATGGATTTATCATCTGCACTTTGGTTTCAAGCAGAAAGTGAGTTCAATAATTTTAATCTCGGTGCTCAATTTTCTTCAAGAACACCAGAACAAG
>JAIOSY010000162.1 GCA_021107375.1 Sulfurimonas sp. | reverse complement strand
TTTTTTACTTCCTGAGTATGAGGTGATTCTAAAACAAAAATAACCTTAGTTTTTGAATCAAGTAAATCATTTACAAAATAATCTGAAAAATTATTATTTTTTATAAAATTTTTCATGCTTTATAAATTACTAGAGAGATATGCACCTATAGCAATAGCTATAATTCCAAGTGCAATATTTAATGGAACCATAAATTTACCAATAAGTTCTAACTGACTTTTTGCAAGAACAAAGTTTCCCTCTAAGATAGCTTTATCTACTTTTTTTCTTCGTTGCATCATGATAAAATAATTTATCGCCATAACACCCCAAATACCCTCTTTTATATGAGTGTATATATGATACTCAGTATATTTAAGCTGATAACCAATAGTTAAAACAGCCCCTGTTCCTGCCAAAATAAAAATAAAAACAAGAACAATGTTAAAAAGTCTTTTAAGCGCATCCGAGATTCTTTCTAATCTTTTTGCAGGTGATTCAATCTCCATAAATGATGGATGAGCAGCATATCTCATCGCTATCATTCCACCAATCCAAACAACAGATGAAATAATATGTAAAAATATTATAATAGCTTTATATTCTCCAAAAAATTCTTGCACTAAGAAAGAGCCTCTGTAATGAAGTTTAGTGCCTCAGTTTTTGCCTCAGGAAGTTTAGTTTTATCTTTTCCACCAGCTTGAGCAAAATCTGGACGACCACCACCACCACCACCTAAAATAGGAGCAATTTTTTTAATCCAATCACCAGCTTTTGCAGAGGCATCTTTAACACCACAAGCGATTAAAACTTTGTCACCTTTTACTTGAAAAAGCATTGCACAAAGTTTGTCATTTTGATTTTTCAACTCATCGATTTTATCTTTGATATCACCAGTTGGATACTCTTCTATAACAACAGCTACACCGTTAATTTCACTTGCAGTCACTTCAACTTTTGCAGAGTTTTGAGCCTCTTTTAACTCATCTTTTAACTCTACTATGTTTGTTTTCATTCTTGAGATTCCAGCCATAACATCAAGGTTTTTAACTTCACTCTCAACTCTTTTTACAAGAATTCTTTGCTCACAAAAATGTTTATATGCAGATTGTCCACAAACTGCTTCTATACGACGAACACCAGCTGAAACTCCACTCTCTTTAGTGATAATAAATGAGCCAATATTTGCAGTGTTATCAACATGAACACCACCACAAAACTCAACTGAAGCAGTATCAAAACTTACAACTCTAACCTCATCACCATACTTCTCACCAAATTGAGCTTTTGCACCAGAATTTTTAGCGTCTTCTATCCCCATAACTTCTGTTTTTGTAGGAATTGCTCTTAGAACTTCATTGTTATCTCTAGTTTCAATCTCAGCTAACTCGGCATGTGAAACAGCCTTAGGATGAGAGAAATCAAATCTTAATCTGTCAGCTTCAACGAGTGAACCAGCTTGTGAAATGTGGTCACCTAGAACATCAAATAAAATTGCGTGTAAAAGGTGAGTTGCAGAGTGATGTTTAACTATCTCATTTCTTGAAATATCTACATGTCCATCTACAATATTCCCACATGCTAAATCTTTAATAACTTCGATTTGAGATAGATTTAGTCCGAAGAATTTTTTAGTATCAAGAACTTTTGCAAAGCCCTCTAGCTCCCCGATATCTCCACATTGTCCACCAGACTCTGCATAAAAAGGAGTAATATCTAAAAGTACCCAACCTTTACTTCCACATGCCAAAGAATCAGCATGTTTGTAGTTTTCATCAAGTAAAGCTAAAACTTCTCCTGAATGTTGAGTAAACTCATAACCAACAAAAGTATTCTCACCAAACTTCTCTAAAAGCTCTTTAAAATCACCATGAACTGCATCATCTCCACTACCTTTCCAAGCAGCTTTTGCACGAGTTCTTTGCTCTAACATCAACTCTTCAAATTTAGCAGAGTCAAGCTTCAAATCATGACTTTTTAGCATATCTTCTGTAAGGTCAAGTGGAAAACCAAAAGTATCGTAAAGTTTAAAAGCAACCTCACCAGAGAAAATCTCTTTAGTATCTTTTAACTCCTCTTCAAAAAGAGCAATTCCAGACTCGATTGTCTTAAAAAATCTAGCCTCTTCAAGTTGAATCTGCTCTTTTACAGCAGTAGCTTTTGTTTTTAAGTACTCATACTCATCACCCATAATACCAACCACAGTATCTACAAGTTTAAACATAAATGGCTCTCTAAAACCTAAAAGATAACCATGACGAACAGCACGACGAAGAATACGGCGAAGAACATAACCACGACCCTCATTTGAAAAGTTTGTACCTTGTGCAAGTAAAAATAAAGCTGTACGGATATGATCAGCGATTACACGATAAGATGCCCCACTTTCATACTTGTACTCTTTAGAAATTAACTTTTCAACATCATTGATAATTGGCATAAAAAGTGAAGAACCATAGTTTGAAAGTTGCCCCTCTTTAATCGCTACAACTCTCTCAAGTCCCATACCTGTATCAATAGATGGGTGAGCAAGTGGAATTCTTTCTCCACCTTTTTCTTTAACTTCATACTGCATAAAAACAAGATTCCAAATCTCTAAAAATCTATCACCTTCACCACCAAGATAATCTTCCTCTCCAGAAAAATTCTCGGCACCTTGATCGTAAAAAACTTCAGAACATGGACCACATGGGCCAACATCACCCATAGACCAGAAATTATCAGCATCGCCAAGTCTTAAAATTCTCTCAAGTGGAACATGTTTTTGCCAAAGTTTTTCAGCCTCATCATCGGAGTCATGAATAGTTACCCAAAGCTTATCAACATCAAGTTTAATAGTCTGTGTTAAAAACTCCCAAGCATAATCAATAGCTTCTTCTTTGAAGTAATCTCCAAAACTAAAGTTACCAAGCATCTCAAAAAAAGTATGATGTCTTGCCGTATGCCCAACATTCTCTAAATCGTTATGCTTACCACCAGCTCTCAAACATGTTTGACATGAAGTAGCTCTAGGATTAGCAGGTGTTGGTATCTCACCCGTAAAAATCGACTTAAAAGGAACCATTCCCGCGTTATTAAAAAGTAGTGTTGCATCATCAGGAATAAGTGCAGCTGAAGCCACCCTATCATGATTTTTTGACTCAAAAAATTTTAAGTATTCTTCT
>JAIOSY010000126.1 GCA_021107375.1 Sulfurimonas sp. | reverse complement strand
GTAACATAAGTTAAAAAAGTGATATAATGAGTAATATCAATTAAAGGATTTCCCATGAAGTATTCAGTAGGTTTTAGAGTATGGCATTGGTTAAATGCATTTGTAGTTCTTGGGTTATTAGGAACAGTCTTTTTAAGAAAAACTTTTTTAAGTTGGAGAACAAACTCTGAAATTCTTATGAATAAATTAGCAGAGTTTGATATAGTAGTCACAGCTGAACAGTCAAAAGTTCTAGCAAAAGCTGTCCGTTCTGGCATGTGGGAATGGCATATTATTTTGGGATATGCTCTTGTATTTTCAGTTGCTTTTAGAATCTACTTATATTTTAAAGATACATCCGTGAGAGAGAGTTTTTCTTCATTAGACTTGCATAAAAAAGCTGTACATATTTTATATTATATTTTTTATGCGACACTATTTTTTATGGCTGTAAGTGGAGTATTTTTAGAGTTTTACAAAGAGTTGGGAGTTAGTAAAGATTTTACTCACGATATAAAAGAGATACACGAACTTGTATTTAACTTTATATGGTTTTTTGTAGTTGCACATATTGGTGGTGTTGTGATGGCTGAACTAACAAAAGAAAAAGGCTTAATTTCTAATATGATTAGTGGGGATAAAAAGATATAATTCTTTTATGATTACTCAAGACTCCATAGAAGCCCTAAAGGCACGACTTGATGTTGTTGATGTTGTAGGCTCTTATGTGGAGTTGAAAAAAACAGGTGCAAACTATAAAGCACCTTGCCCTTTCCATGATGAAAAAACGGCTTCGTTTGTAGTAAGTCCACAAAAGCAGATTTATCACTGTTTTGGCTGTGGAGCTGGTGGAGATAGTGTTAAGTTTGTTATGGAGTATGAGAAACTTAATTACCCTGAAGCACTAGAAAAATTAGCTGATTCATATAACTTCACTCTTAGTTATACAGATAACAAACATAACAAACCTCGCTCACAAGTTATGGATAAGTTAAATGAGTGGTATCAAACTTTATTAACCTCCAAGCAAACAGCATTGGAGTATATTAAAGATAGAGGTATATACGAGAGTAGTATTGAAAAATTTGGTATAGGGTATGCACCCGATTCAAATGCAACTATAAATTATATAAAATCGCAATCATTTACTATGGCAGAATCTGTTGAGATGGGTGTTGTAGGATATGATAGTGGACGAAATTTCGCAAGGTTTATTGAGAGAATAACCTTTCCTATTCATTCTGCAAACGGCTCTATAGTTGGTTTTGGTGGAAGAACAATAACTGGACACCAAGCAAAGTATGTAAATTCACCAGAGACTCCATTTTTTAATAAATCTCGTCTTTTATATGCTTATCATCATGCAAAACAAGCACTTTACAAACATAAAGAGATAATTATAACAGAGGGTTATCTTGATGTTATTATGCTTCATCAAGCTGGATTTGACAATGCAGTTGCCACGCTTGGAACTGCTTTAACTCACGAACACTTACCACTTTTGAGAAAAGGTGAGCCTAAGATTATTATGGCTTATGATGGGGATAAAGCTGGAAGAGCAGCAGCTTTAAAAGCTTCAAAACTTTTAAGTGCTAGTGGATTTAATGGTGGTGTAATTATTTTTGGTGAGGGACTTGATCCTGCTGATATGGTTAAAAATGGTGCCATTGAAGAGTTAGCGGGTATGATAAGAGAGCCTAAGGTATTTATAGAGTTTGTTTTAGATGAGATTTTATCTTTATATGATTTGAGAGATCCAAAAGCTAAAGAGTCTTGTATGCAAGATGGTTTGAGTTATTTAAAAACTCTTTCGCCACTTCTTCAAGAGGAGTATAAAACATATTTAGCTTCTCGTTTGGGTGGACTTGGTGTAAATCCATCACTTTTAAAAGTTACTAACAATACTAATATAAATCAAAATATACCATTAGTGCAGAAAAATACTCATAAAGATATGTGGGAACTTTCGCTAGTAAAAACTGTAATAGAAAAGCCACATTTTGTAAATCAGATTTTAGATGTAATAGACCCGTCTATTTTACTTTTTCATTCACATGAATTTACTCAAGCTTTGCAAGGAAATACACAAGCACCAGAATTAATGGCAATTTTAGTTGATAATAGTATACCAATATTGGAAGATGAAGAAGAATTAAAATTAGAATTAATTATCTTTTTAACTAAATATTATAATGAAGAATATAAAAAAGTTAAATTACAAAATAATATATCTTATGAAGAAAAAGCCTTTTATATTCGTAAGTTTCGTGGTAAAATTGCACAATTAAAACGAGGTGAACTCGTGACATTTGGGGATTAAATGAAAGCAATAGCACTTTTTAGTGGTGGACTTGATTCTACTTTAGCAATAAAACTTATTATAGATCAAGGTATAGAGGTTTTAGCTGTAAATATTAACACTGGTTTTGGTAGTACCAAAGATAGACTTGAACATATGCAAAGTATGTGTGATCAAGTTGGTGCAGAACTTATGGTTATTGATATTCAAAGTGAATTTTTACAAGAGGTTCTTTTTGATCCTAAACATGGTTATGGGAAAAATTTTAATCCTTGTATTGATTGTCATGCTAAGATGTTTGCAGTTGCTAAGAGGATTATGGAGGCTGAAGGTGCTTCATTTTTAGTAAGTGGTGAGGTTATGGGGCAAAGACCAATGAGCCAAAATAAAGATTC
>JAIOSY010000243.1 GCA_021107375.1 Sulfurimonas sp. | reverse complement strand
CCTTTGATATTAAAGGGGAGTATAGATTATGAAGCTAGTAAACTTTATACTCAGTGGCGATATATGCAAGATTCACTTAATCTTGAAGTTGCAGATGGAAAGATGGATATAAGCAGTGATTACTATTTTAATTTATCTGAGTTAAAAGAAACAACGCTATCAAACTTAAAGATAACTCTTAATAATTTAAGGATTAAACCAAAAGCTCAATATAAAGATGTTTTAACTCTTAAATCTTTAGTAGTAAGTAATGCAACAATAAAACCAATAGTTCAAAAGATACACTTAAAAGATATATCTTTAAACTCTTTATATATTAAAGCTAAAAGAGATAAAAATGGAGATATTGATTGGTTAGAATATATTAAAGTTACTCCAGATATTAAAGAAAAAGAGCAAAAAATAGAGCAAAAGATTAAAGAGAATCCTCTTCCTTGGAATATTTTAATTGATAAGATAGCCTTAGAAAAAATAAAAGTTGATTTTGATGATAGTGGAGTTAAACCAAAGGTTAAAACGGCTCTTAATGAGTTAAATCTTTATCTTCAAAATATCACTTTAGATGGAAAGAAACCATTAAGTTATCAGATGAATTTAGTGTTAAATGAAAAGATGAAATGTAACTCTAGCGGTGATATATCACATAATATTTTAAATATTGAATCTTTTACTAAATGTGATGGTATTGATGTTGTACATTATCGACCATATATAGATCAGGTTGCAAAGTCAGAACTTAAAGTATATGATTTAAAACTTCGTAGTCTAATGGCTGGTTTTGATGCTAATGTAAGTGTAAAAGATGTTAATTCTACTATAGTTATTGATGTGGCTGATGCTAATTTAAAGCTTGAAAAATTTGCACTTAACAAACGAAGCACAAATAAAAGATTAGTAAATTTTAGTAGTTTTAATGTAAATGGAATCACATTAAACTCAGCATCTAAAGAGATAGGGATAAATGATACTTCACTTAATTATCTTAGTTTAAATACATTAAGAGATGCAAATGGGAAATTAAATTTACAAGATTTAGTTGTACCTCGTAAGAAAAAAGTTTCAAAGATAGCTAAGAAAAAAGAAAAAGATTATAGAATTAAATTAAATAAAGTGGCGATAAAAGCTGCTAGAGTTAATTTTGAAGATAAAGTGTTAACTCCAAGTGTGAAAGCTAAAGTGGATAGAATATATTTAACAGCGTATGGGATAGATTCAAAAAGTTATAGTTGGATGAAGTATAACTTTTCTGCAAAAATCAATGGTTTAGGAAAGATGAAATCCAAAGGAAAAATCAGACATACTCCATTGAAACAAAAGGGTAGTTTGGAACTTGATAAGATTTCACTAAAAAAATTGACACCATATTTGCAAGAAAAAGCATATGTAACTCTTGATGATGGGTATGTAAGTTTAAAAACAAAAGTGGTTTATGAAGTCTCTCAAAATAATCCAGATTTAAATATTGATGGTTCTTTTAAAGTTCAAGAATTTTTTCTAAGTGACAGTAGAGATAAATCTTCATTAATATCTTTTAATGATATTGATTTGAAAAAATTTACACTTGAGTTGTCTCCAAATAGACTTTTTGTGGATGAGGTTGATATAAACTCTTTTTATGTTAATGCAATAGTTGATGCGAATAAAACTATGAATTTTGCAACTCTTGTAAAACCTCAAGATGATATGAATAATACAGTTGAAAGTAGTGTAGAAGATACTCCAAAATCTGAGCCATTCCCTGTAAAAATCATGAAAATAAATGTGGCTCTTGGTAGTGCTCAGTTTAGTGATAATTCACTTCCTATAGATTTTAAAACAAATATCCATGATTTAAATGGTGTTATATATGCTGTTTCTAATGTAGAAAATGAAGTTAGTTATGTGGATATAGTTGGTGAAGTAGATGAGTATGGTTCTACAAAATTAAAAGGTAGTGTTAATTCATCAAATCCAAAGGCTTTTACTGATTTAAGTTTTAATTTTAGAAATCTTGATTTATCTGCTATGAGTGGATATAGTGGTTCTTTCGCTGGACATAAGATAGATAAAGGAAAATTGTTTTTAAATCTTAATTATGATATACAAGAATCGAAATTAGTAAGTGAAAACAGTATAATTGTAAAAAGTATAGAGTTAGGCGATGAGATGGAGACTGAAGATGGAAGTTCCCTACCTTTAGGTTTTGTAATCGCTCTACTTGAAGATTCTGATGGTGTAATAGATATTGATATGCCAATTCGTGGAAATCTTGATGAACCTGATTTTAAATATGGTGCATTGGTTTGGAAAACTTTTGCAAATTTAGTACTAAAAGCAGTAGCATCTCCATTTAAATTTTTAGGTTCTATGATGGGTATCGATGGAGCAGACTTGGAGTATGTTGAGTTTGAAGCTGGTTCATTTATGATATTACCATCTGAGAGAGAGAAGCTTGATAATATCGCAAAACTTCTTATAAAAAGACCAAAGATTTCTATCAATATTGGTGGTGGATATAATTTACAAACAGATAAGTTGTCAATACAAAAAGCTAAACTTGCAAGTTTAGTTGTTAAATTAAGTGGTGCTAAAAATGAAGAAGAACGAGTAAATGCAATGACTACGGATTTACTTGAAGATATATATAAAAAGGCAAAAGATGATGATAAACTTGATAAACTTGAAGATAAATTACAAAAGAAGTATAAAGATGAAGAGTTTGATAGAAATTATCTTCTTGCTTTAATTAAATTATGCTCAGGGATTCAAGAGGTAAGTGTAGAGGAGATTCAAAAATTAGCTAGAGATAGGAGAGAGATAATAAGAACATATTTAATAGATACAAGAGGTATCGTAGTATCAAGAATTAAAATTCTTAAAATCTTAGAAGTAGCTAATAGTGAAAATAAACTTATAAAATCTAAGCTAGAGGTAAGTATAAAATAAGGTATAATCCGATTTCTGAAATATAATTATTTATAATAAGTGAAAGGAAATCATAAATGGCATTTAGTAAGCAAAACCGAAAGGGTACTTTTAGTGGAATAATTTTTGTAGCGATTTTTGCAGCAGCTGCAACAATGATATCAAATATAGAAGTTATTAAAGCTATGGGGATATCTCCTTTGGTTATTGGTATTGTGATGGGTATATTTTATGCTAATACACTTCACAATCAGATACCAAGTGAATGGGGGACTGGTATCACTTTTTCAGGAAAGAAAATACTGAGATTTGCTATTGTATTTTATGGATTCAGGATAACTTTTCAACAAATTGCTGAGGTTCGGATGAGTGGATTTATGGTCTCACTAATTATGCTTAGTACAACATTTTTACTTGGAACTTATCTTGGTATAAAAGTATTTAAGATGGATAGAGATACTTCGATGCTTACAGCATCTGGGGCTTCAGTTTGTGGAGCAGCTGCAGTTTTAGCAACTGAACCAGTTTTAAAATCAGAAGAACACAAAACTGCCATAGCTGTTTCTATGGTTGTTCTTTTTGGTACTATCTCTATGTTTTTATATCCTGTTCTTTATGCAACAATTATTGAACCTTCAACAGGTTTTTTACATATGACTACACAAGAGTTTGGTATTTATGTTGGTGGAACTATTCATGAAGTTGCTCAAGTTGTAGCAGTTCCAGCTTCAATAGTTGGCGCACCAGTAGATATGGCAAATTCTGCTGTTATTGTTAAGATGACAAGAGTAATTATGATTGCTCCCTTGTTAATTATTTTAGGAATTTACCTATCTTTTGAAGCAAAAAAGAGTGGTGCTACTGCTGATGGTATAAAGTTAGTTATCCCTTGGTTTGCTGTTTATTTTATTGGTATGGCTGGATTTAACTCTATAGGGATTGTTCCTCAAAATATTGTAGATATTATAAATGAGATTGATACATTTTTATTAACTATGGCAATGACAGCACTTGGAATGGGTACAATTTTTTCTAAATTTAGAGGACTTGGTTTAGCCCCCGTTTATACAGCCTTATCTATGTTTATATGGTTAGTTGTGGGTGGATTTATAGTTACAAAACTAGTAGTTTCAATTTTTTAATAAAACTCTTAAATATAAAAT
>JAIOSY010000155.1 GCA_021107375.1 Sulfurimonas sp. | reverse complement strand
AAACTTGGGTCAAATACTCTTTCGCCAATTTGAGGATTAACAAGCTCTGTAATCATTTTGATTATATGTCTTGGTGTTCTAAACTGTCCATTTTTACCACTTGAACTTATCTCAGATAAAAGATACTCATACATATCCCCTAAACTATCCATAAAGCCTTTGTCATCTTCTTCAAGGATATTGAATACCTCTTCAAGTGCTTCAATAGTCTCACTTAGCAAAGAAGGTTTAGTTATTATAAAAGCTAAATCTTTAAGTGATTTATTAAACTCACTTCCTTCATTATATGATTTAATAAAAGGAAATGCTACATCACGAACAGTTTGGAGCATACTCTCACTATCTAACTCTTTAAAATTGTCCCACTTAGCATTTTTGTTATCTTCAAAATAGATATATAGTCTTCGCCCGTAAAAGAAGATTGAGAGATTTTTTGATTATCTTTCTCGCTAAGCATTTTTAAAAATATCAGTGCTGTTATTTGTTCTATCGCATTAAGTGGATTAGCAATACCACCACTCCAAAACTTGTTCCAAATACTATCAATTTTACTTTTCACTTCACTTCTTACAAACATTATTTTCCCTCTATCTTTTTTGTGGTTGCTTCTAACTGCTCTAAAAAGTCTTTTTCTACTTTTGAGAGTTCATCTTGTGTCTTTTGTTTATAAAGTTCATACTCTTTATTTGCTTTTTCTAAGGCACTTTTATGAGAGACAATACCTTTTGTTTTTAAGATTTCAAAATCTGAAATTGTTAAAAAATCATCAAGCTTTTTTATCCAGTTTTTCATATACATCTGTTTTTTCATTTTTGCTTGTAGTTCAGCATATTCAAGATACATTGATACAATACGATTAAGAGTATCTAACTCATCCTCACTCAAATAGTTTTTAGCAATACTGACCTCTTTTTTCGTAGGTTTCTTGCCATTAAATGAAGTCATACCAAGATTTAGCTTTTGGCTATCTACTCTCTTATAAACAAGTTCGGCAGCGGTATTACCGTGTGAAGCATAGTGTATTTTATTTTGTATAGTTTTGAAAAACTCTACTGATAAATCATTTTTTGGGTCATAATCAATACTGGTTGCATAAATATCTAAAACTTTTCTATAAAATTGTTTTTCAGATGAGCGAATATCACGAATACGAGCAAGTAGTTCATCAAAATAATCGTTCTTAGCTTCTTTAAGCCTCTCATCATCCATAACAAAACCTTTAATGAGATACTCTTTAAGTCTTGTAGTCGCCCATTGTCTAAACTTAGTGGCGATATGTGATTTTACTCTATAACCTACTGAGATTATCATATCAAGGTTGTAATGTTCTAAATCTCTTTTTACCTCTCTTTTCCCCTCGGTTTGAACTATTAGGAAATTCCGAATAGTTGCCTCTTTACTTAACTCATTTTCGGCATATATATTTTTAATATGTTCGTTTATAGTAGGGACACTTACTTGAAAAAGGTTTGAGAGTTGTTTTTGTGTAAGCCAAAGTGTTTCATCCTGGAGTGTAATTTGAAGTTTCGTTTCTCCATCTTCACTTTGGTATATCAACATACTTGTTTCACTCATTATATCTCTCCCTTAAATGCTTTATCCATAAGGCTATTATGAAGTGTTTCTAAATGTTCTAACTTTTGAGTTTCTTGGTTCTTGATAATTTCTATTTTCTCTACTATTGAAGCAAATTTATTTTGTAGTTCTATTGGTGGTAAAGGCATCAAAATATCTCTAACAGCATCTTTTGTAATAGATTTAGTAACAGCTCCACGAACTTGTTTCTCTATATTTTTTTTGCCATAATCTGTTTGTAGCATATTGTATAAGAAGACACTATTACAGCTTTTATTTAGCCTTATCAAAAATTGGTTCATACCCAAAGATACGGGTATATTTAATGTTGGCATTAGATATATACTTCCCGCACTTCCAATTTTATTCATTATTATTTCTTGCCCATATACTTTTGTCTTAGTCAAAAACTCGTAAGCACTCTCAGAAATATATTTAACATTATCTTCAAAATTATTTTTCTCTAAATCAGTTGTTCTTATCATCAAGGCATAATCTTTTTTATCAAGTAACTCAACGTGCTTTCTTAATATTTCATAACTTCCATTAGCGTGATAATCTGTAAGTATCTCAATTATTAAACCTAACTTTACAACTTCCCACTCCATAGGATTTTTAATAGGGTCGCCAAACATCTCTATAAACTTTGATTTTAAGAATAAATCATATTCTTCTATAAGCTCTTTTTGTTTCTCTATCAACTGTGAGCTAATATCAAGAACTTTTACTATCTTTTCTTGTTGTGGGAGTGGTGGGATTGGAATTGTGTATTTCCCAAAATCAGTTTTATTTATCATTGGAACTACTGGGGCATTTGCTCGTTGAAGCATAATGGGTTTAATGTTCAAAATAGAATAAGCTAAAAATTTATAGTCTATATCTTGATTTGGAACAATACTATTTATTTGTTGGTTGCTCGTTGCTTCATTTTTATTAATTAAGACTTTCCCTATATTACCGATACAAGTTGTTAAAACAGAATATGGTGGTATTGTAGGATTTTTTTCAAAGCCTTTATATGAAACAAAATCTTTACCTTTATCAAACTCAATAATACTATTTTTTGTAAAGTCATCTGGTTTTATAAAGCTAATATCATTTGAATTCCAATACTCTTTTACAGTTTTTGATGGTGTTTTTCCAGTGATAATCTTTCCACATTCACTTAGTTTTTTAACTCTCCACCCATCAGGAATATTTCCTATCATTAAGCTTCTTCCTCTTTATCATCTATTATCTCTACAAGCTCAGTCATAAGTGAGCCTTTGAACATTCCTTGTATTCCCATTTTATGAAACTTTGTAAAGGGGTTTTTTACTAAATCAGTTCTTTGTATATCGTGTTTCTCTTCTACATAATGCTTTATAGCTTTTATGAAGTCTATCTGGTTTGAACTTAGTTTATGCTCCGATAAGAAGGTATCTAAAAGATATGGAAGCTTATACTCTTTTTTACTAATGATAGCTTTGAATATATCCACTATGTCATTTGATTTACACTCAAATAACTCACTTAGCTTTTCTACCTCTATATCTTCTTTTAGAAGTTCATTTTTAAGTATTTCTATATCTTTGTCTTGAAGTGGAACACCGATAAACAACTGTTGTAATGTTGGACTTTCATTTACAAGCCTTTGTATTACTTGAAGTATATGCTCATCATAAGCTTCTAAATTAACACTTGGATTTAATGGTTTAGCTGTTTTTATTTT
>JAIOSY010000024.1 GCA_021107375.1 Sulfurimonas sp. | reverse complement strand
CAAGCTACTATGGCAGATGCTCTTTTTGGTGACTTTTTGTCAAGACTTGATGCTTCAAAAACCGTAAAAAGAGATGGGTTTTATCCAGCAGTTGCTATCCATTCACCCTACTCTGTCCACCCAGTTTTAATTAAAAAAGCTCTTGAAATTGTTAAAAATGAAGAGCTAAAACTTACTGCTCATTTTATGGAAAGTAAAGCAGAAAGAGAATGGTTAGATAATAATGAAGGTGATTTTAAAGATTTTTTTCAACAGCTTTTAAAACAAAATTCAGCTGTTAGTGATTCAAGCGAATTTTTATCAAACTTTGATGATTTTGATACACTTTTTACACATGCCACTAAAGTAAATAACAACGAATTGGACTCTATTTCTAAAAATAAACAAACTATTATTCATTGTCCAATCTCAAATAGACTTTTAGGTAATGATACGCTAAATATAAAAGCACTTGAAGAGAAAAACATCCGATGGATTCTTGCAACTGACGGACTTAGTTCTAACTACAAACTTGACCTATTTGAAGAGATGAAAATTGCACTTTTTATCCATTCGCACATGCCATTACTTGAACTTGCAAAAAAACTTATTAAAAGTGTTACAAAAGATGCAGCAGATGCACTTGGATTAAATACAGGTGAGATAGCAGAGGGTAAAAATGCAGATATGCTTATTCTTGATTTAGATAGCGAACCAAATGAAGAGTTAGCCATCCATTTAATACTTCATAGATATAATATCTCTAAAGTTTACATAAACGGAAAACTAGAAAAGGAAGATTAATGGGTTTTATTAAAAAACTATTTTTACCAATTACAATACCAATGAAATTTATTCAAGAACATTTCAAGGCTATGATATTTTTACTGATATTATTTCTTATTTTTGCTCCAACAACTGAAAAAGACTTAAGACCAAATAATCTTCAAAGTATCAGTTTAATTGGTCCAATAATGGAAGTTTCTGAAGTTTTAACTCAGATTGAAGAGGCTCAAAAAAACAATAAAATAAAAGGAGTTTTACTAATTGTCAATTCTCCTGGTGGAGCAGTTGCACCATCTGTTGAAGTTGCCTACGCTATTAAAAGATTAAGAGAGAAAAAACCTGTTGTTGTTTATGCACAAGGAATGATAGCAAGTGGTAGCTACTATGCTAGTATCTGGGCAGATAAAATCATCGCAAATCCAGGTGCAATGGTAGGTAGTATTGGTGTAGTTATGCAAGGTGCAAATGTTAGTGAACTTATGTCTAAAATAGGAATAGCAACACAAAGTGTTCAAGCTGGTAAATATAAAAAAGTTGGAACTCCAGATAGAAAATGGAAAGATTTTGAAGTAAATGAGTTAAACAAAGTTATATACGGGACTTACGATATGTTTACAAAAGATGTTGCAGATGCTCGTAACCTTGACTTTAAAAAGAGAGATATTTATGCAAATGCTCATATATTTACAGCTTATCAAGCTAAAGAGGTTGGACTTATTGATGATGTTGGTGTAATGTATGATGCAAAAGAGCAGTTAAAAGTTATGAGTAAGGTTACAAATGCTGTTTGGAATAAAGAGGATAAGTTTGATAAATTGATGAAAAAATTATCAACTTCTACTGCTGTTACTCTTCACACTTATTTTCCAGCTTTAGTGCTAAAATAAAAGAGGTTTTAAACCTCTTTTACTCTTACAATTTTATCTAAATTTTCAAAAATTCTTTTTACTCTATCTTGCCATAAAACACCAAACTCTTTTAATTCATCTGGAGTTGATATACCTTGCATAATTTTTTGCATTAAAGGTTTCATATCTGGATTTGGCATTACTGCTGATGGATTATAAAATATATCTACACTTTTGAAATTATCTACTCTTGTAAATCTTGCTGATGAGTCAATATTTGAGTTAAAATCCATTAAAGAGTGTCTGGCAAATGTTCCATTTAAACCTTTAAATCCACTTTTATCAGTTGCTCCTGTAATTTGAGAAATAACATTCCCTATAACTCCAGCCACACCATCTTCTAAATCATCATGAAATTCAACTTTAACATTTCCACGAACTGCCAATTCATTTGGATATAAAGCTTTTAAACCCTCTAATGCAATTATATAAGCACCAGCAACTGTTGGACAACTATGCCCTGCTGATTTTACAACATCTATATAATTAAATTCATACTGACCATTTTCAAAAGTACCTAAAACATTTGAAAGTGGATCTACTACTTTTATCTTTTGGACTTCATCGTAAAATTTTGGATAACTCATTTTTCTTCCTTTTTTATAACCTTTGCACTTATATAAATCTCATCACTTTGAACTTCAAAATTATCATCTATATTTAATTCTGAAATATCTATAACTTTTTTATTTTTTGATATTTGTGCAAATCCTCGTTTTGTTTTTAATTTTGGATTATTGGATTCTAACATTTTATTTAAATTATTTAATTGACTTTGCTTATAATTTAAGATTGAATCTATGGCATGTGGAAATCTTGCACTAATATTTTGTAAATCGTTTGAATAACTTTGCATTTTAAAAGAAATATTTTGTAAAAACTGTTCTTTTAATTGTGTAACTTCTCTCGTTTTTTGAATTAACTGTTTTTCAATAGAGTGTTGAGAATATGATTTAGATAAATGTTCTAACTCTTGAGTTTTATTATAAATTTTTTGTGAGATAACTTGTGTAAATTGCGTTGATAATCCATCAAGATATTGGTACAACTCATTTGTATCTGGCAAACAAACTTGCATCGCTACACTCGGAGTTGCTGCTCGTACATCTGCAACAAAATCACTTATAACCCAGTCAATCTCATGCCCAACAGCCGATACTATGGGGGTATTAGCCCTAAAAATAGCATCTGCAACTATCTCTTCATTAAAAGCCCATAAATCTTCCATACTTCCACCACCACGACCAGTGATAATAATGTCATAATCCTTTTTATCAGCGATATTTATGGCATGTGCGATTGAAGATGCTGCTCTTTCACCTTGAACTAAAACATCATATATATCTATCTCTAAAGCTCTATAACGAGAATTTGCCACTCTCAACATATCTTGAAGTGCTGCACCAGTTCCTGATGTTACTAAAGCAATTTTACTTGGAAATTTTGGAAGTGATTTTTTTATATTTTGCTCGAAATATCCTTTTAAAGATAATTTTTCTTTTAATTGCTCGAAGGCTAAAGCTAAAGCACCTTGTCCAGATGGCTGAATCGAAAAACAATTTATCTGATACTCTCCACGAGGTTTGTAAAGAGTGATAGCACCATCTAAAACAACCTTCATCCCCTCTTGAAGTTGAAACTTCAATTTTGAAGCATTACCTCTAAACATCACAGCTTTTAGAGTTGAAGATGAATCTTTTAAAGTAAAATATATATGCCCAGAGTTATGAAAAGTTATACGAGAGAGTTCACCCTCAACTAAAACACGAGAAAAACTAGTCTCAAGTAAACCTTTAATCTGTTCATTTAGTGCTGATACGCTAAGTGTATGCATTTAATTTTATCCATTATTGTCATTTCTAATTTTTATAAAATCATCAAGATTATCTAAGAATAACTTGATTAAATTAGGGTCAAATTGTTTACCTGATTCTTTTTTAAAAAGAGTTTTAATCTCATCAATAGTCCATATATCTTTATATACCCTTTCACTTGATAAAGCATCATAAACATCAGCAATAGCTACTATTCTTCCATTAATAGAGATCTCTTTACCCTTAATTCCTCTTGGATATCCATTTCCATTATAATATTCATGATGCTCATATGCTATCTCAGCTGCTGCTCTTAAAAGAGGTCTAGTAGAATTTCTAAATAGATTATAACCAACTAATGAATGTGTTTTCATAATCATCCATTCCTCAGGAGTCAATTTAGTAGGTTTCAATAAAATACTATCTGGAATTGCAACTTTACCTACATCATGCATACTAGATACTATAAAAATAGTCTCACATTCTGTATCTGATAAATTAGCAAGTTGAGCTAATTTTTTAGAATACAAAGCCACTCTTTTTATGTGATTTCCACTCTCTTTACTTCTTGATTCAACAGCCTCTCCAAGTCTATATATAAGTTCTCTTTGAGTCTCCTGTACTTCCTCATTTAGTAAAATAATATCACTAATATCATGTCTAATAGCCAAATATTCAATAAGATTATCTTTATCATCAATAATAGGAGTAATAGTAGTATCTACCCAATAAGTATCACCATTTTTATTTTTATTTTTTAAAACACCATGCCATACTTTTTTATTATCTAAACAACTAGATATACTATCAGAAACTTTTTTTGTAGTATCTACATCTCGTAAAAGAGTAAGTTTATTACCAATAAGTTCTTCTTTTTCATATCCAGATATTGCACAAAAATTATCATTAACATAAGTAATAATTTCATCTTTATTTGTCTTGGAAACCAAAGCAGAATAATCTATAGCCTTTTTATAATTTTCTAATAAAGTGTGCTCTTTTAAAAGTTCTTTTGATTTTTTAAATGAAACAAATATAAAAATAGCTAAAATAACAGTCCCAAATATCCAAAAAACAATATATTTAATTCTTTCTTCTTTTGCTACTTCAATATCCTTTTGAATATGTTCTTCTATAATCTTTAGTTGTTTTGCAACATAACTACTTATTTTATCAACGGCACAAGTTGAAAGAGTAAACCAATCTAAAGCAGATAATTTTAAATCAGTTTCATTTAACTCTTTTTCAATATTTTTAGAGATAAGAAGAGTCTTTTTTAAACATTTAGTTTTAGATATAGACCTCGCATATCTATTAGATGAAATAATATCATTAGAAAAAATAGTTTCTAATTCATGATAAAATAAAATATTTCTTCTATTTATCTCTTCTATATGCTCTTTTATTGGTTTTTTCGATGATAAAAGAAGACCTACTTTTGCTCTTATATTACCTAATGTCTCTTGAATATTATTTAGATCATTATAAATTATTAACTCATTTTTCAATTTTTTATTATTAGTCTTAAACATTAAAGCTTTAGTGTTTTGAAGTAAACTATTAATTAATTTCGTGTAGTGAAAAAATACATTAGTACTACCTTTTTTAGTTGTAACTATCCTATAAATATCTGATAAAGAT
>JAIOSY010000220.1 GCA_021107375.1 Sulfurimonas sp. | reverse complement strand
CTATCCCTCCATTATGACTTACTAGGTGATAGTTTGATATATATACTTGTTATTAAAGAGCTCTCTTTTTCTATTATATCTAGTATATTCGTTGTTTCATTACTGTATATTATGATGAAAAAAGAGCTTTTTGTAATTAATGATAAAGCTATAAAGTATGCCTTTACTGATGGACTTACGGGTTTATATAATCGCCATTATCTAAATGATTTTTTAAAAAAGTTTTCCTCATTACGAAAAGAGGATGCAAATTTTGCAATACTGTTTATTGATATAGATAGATTCAAAGATGTTAATGATAGATTAGGACATAGTACAGGTGACTGTATTTTAAGAAGCCTGGCACAGCATTTTGAGTCTTTGGTAAGAGCAAATGATCTTCTTTGTCGTTATGGTGGCGAAGAGTTTGTTATAATTTATAGTGATATATCCAAAGATGATGCGTTAGAAAAAGCACAGCAGATAAGAGTTACAGTTCAAGCTATGCTTTTTAAGTGTAAACAAGAGAGTATTACAATATCTATTGGTTTAAGTTTTGGTAATAGAGATGATGATATCAATAGAGTAATGGAAGAAGCAGATACAGCTTTATATATGGCTAAAGATGCGGGAAGAAACTGCGTGAGAGAATTTGCTTAGCAGTATGAAAATTAAATTTCATACTTTAAGGCTTTTTTTGTAAATTCAGTTGAGCAAAAAAACATTGCGACAAAGATTGGATTTATTTTAACATTATCATCTTCAATAGTATCAAAAACTTTAAAGTTAAAGCCACCACCATCATTTGGATTTTGAGGAGTCACTATAAACTCTATAGGAGCTAGTGTTCTAACCATATTTACAATAGCTTTTTTCTTTTTTACATTATCATTATTTAAGATGTTAAAGTCTGGATCTTCAGAACTTCTATGTCCTACAAGAATATCTTCTAAAATATCAACCTTATCTTTAAAAACTACTTTGTTCCATTTTATTATTGTATTATTTGAACTGATTTTCTTCTCTTTATACATTAAAGGATTTGGTTTTTTAGTTTTCATAGCTTCTATAAGGGCTAGTAAAAAATTAGTTCCACCAACATTCTCGGCTGCTTTTGTCATAAATAGATGAATCAACTCTTTTGTATTTTGGGTTTGTTTGTTAAAGTTACACATAGGTATATTTGCCTTTTAATTAGATTTTGTACTTAGAATCACACAGTTTTTTCCACTCTTTTTTGCCATATACATCGCATTATCAGATAGTTTTATTAAAGTATCACTGTCTTTAGCTTGTTCGGGATAGATTGAAATTCCTATACTCACACCTATCTTGATGATATGTTTGTCTATAATAAAATTTTCATTTAATTTTTTAATAATTTTTTCAGCGATTAAAACAACATCTTTTTGTTTTTGTATATTTGTAAGAACTACTGTAAACTCATCACCTCCAAGTCTTGCAATTATATCTATATCTCTAACACTTTTATGAAGTCTATTTGAAACATCAACAAGTAAGTTGTCCCCAATATTATGTCCATATGTATCATTAACTGCTTTGAATTCGTCAAGATCTATAAACATAACAGCAAGTTTTTGTTTTAGACGCTTAGCTCTTTTTAGCTCTTTTTCTAATTCTATATAGAAATATGCACGGTTTGGTAAAGTTGTTAGTTTGTCAAAGTGTGCCATCTCTTCAAGTTTATCTCTTGTCGCTTTAGCATATAAGCTAAATAAAAATAGTAAAAGTGTAATGGTAACAAATAGTAGTTTTATATATTTTTTTTCTAAAATAAGGTTATCTAAGTAATCTGATTCTCTGTAAACTACTAGATAAGCAACAGTTTTAGTATTTTGTATATTTCGTATAGGGATAAAGCTTCCTATAATTGTATCATGATTATAAATATTTGATGCACTAAAAGCGATACCAGTTTTCATGATTTTAGATATTTTTTCAATTGATTTTTCATTTAAAATACTTTTCTGTATATTTTTTGTTTTTATTTCTGAATGGATATGAGTAGATTTTTCAAGTAAAAAATCTTTACTTTCTAAGCTTGGTTCATATACATCTTTTTGTAAGTCTTTAAATATTTTTTTATTAATTTCCTCTTTTGAGATTAAAAAGTGAGAATCTACAATAAAATTATCTAATACTGAATTTATTAGTTTTTTACTTGTAAATGAGATTTCCATGCTACCTATATGTTTCGTTTTATTAAATAAAGGATAAACAAATCTAAATCCATGAGTGACTCTACCAATTTCAAATCCAGCATACATTTTTTTAGTTTTATTTGTGAGTCTTACACTTTCTCGTATATTGGAAAGATTATCTCCAAATGTTTCTGGTTTATGCATACGAAGAAAACTGGTATTGTCTGGCATGTGGAAATGAAGTTGATGCACTCCCATATTTTTAAGTCGTTTATATCTTTTTTTTAGATTTAAGTACAACTCTTCTCGTAATCTATTTTTTTGAATATCATTTGCTTTGGGTACTTGAGTTAGGATTGATAAGATTCTTTTATTATCTTGATACATCGCATGTATATCTTGAGACATTATTTTGAAATATTTGTAGTTTGTTTTATATTTTGTATTTAAAAGCTCGGTTTGCATTTTTAAATACCTGTTTCCTTGCTGTTTAGTTATAAATTCAATCAGATAATTACCAGAAATGAGTATAAAAATAACAATCACAATATACAAACAGATTTTTTTTAAAACACTTTTTTTTCTATGCATAAAGAGATTATAGCTAAATTATTAGCACACTAATTAAATAGTTATAGCTGAAATAACTATTAAATAAATCAATAAGTTAATTATGTTTAAGCATATCGTAATAACAAAGCTATTATGATGTCAAAAGTTAAAGAAGACAAAAATTGTCTCATTTAAAAATAGGGCGTTAAATCGTCACTAGATTAAGAGGTTAAAATGCAAGTATATTTAGACAATAATGCTACAACAATGTGTGATCCACAAGT
>JAIOSY010000226.1 GCA_021107375.1 Sulfurimonas sp. | reverse complement strand
GTACCAGCAAGTAAGGCAGATAAATCTAGTGCAAAAAGTTCTGCTTCTTCTATTATACTTGGAACTTCACCAGCTACAATTCCTAAAGCTAATCCCTCAGCTATTGCAGTTTTCCCAACTCCAGCTTCACCTACTAAGATAGGGTTGTTTTTCTTTCTTCTACATAAAATTTGGATTACTCTTTGAATCTCTTTATCTCGTCCAATTACAGGGTCGATTTTACCCTCTTTAGCTTTTTCTAAAAGATTTATAGAGTATTTATCTAAATAGCTTTCATCCTCTTTAGATTCATTCTCAGAATTTTCGGTATGTGAAATCACTTCTAAAACATCAAGTCTTGAGATTTGGTATTCGTTTAGTAGCATATATGAAAAAGTATTTTCTTCCTCATACATTGCTGCAATTAAATCTCCAACATCAGCATTTTGTTGTTGTGCTGATTGGATATGCTTTACCATATTATCTATTAGGCGAGAAAGTGCTACACTCTCGTACGGGTCTGTGTTTATGTTTTCAGGTAGTGTATCTATGTTTTCTTTGATATATTTACCAAGTGATTCTCTCATTGTCTCAACATCACCACCACAAACAGAGATAATATCTGCACCATCTTTTGAAGCTAACAAAAGATAAAAAACATGCTCGATTGTTAAGTACTCATGTCTTAACTCTTTTGCAAACAGGATTGATTTTTGAAAAATGTCATTTAGGCTAGGGCTAATCATTACTCTTCTTCCATTATAGCTTTTAGTGGAAAACCACTATCTTTTGCACGTTTAAGCACTTGCATTACCTTTGTTTCAGCAATCTCATGTGAGTAAACTCCACAAAGTCCTCTGTCTTTTTTGTGAACTTCAAGCATGATTTGTTCAGCTTGCTCATAACTTTTATGAAAAACAGATATCAAAATATCTATTACAAAATCCATAGAGGTATAATCATCATTTAAGATGAAAACCTTATATTTTTTTGGAAGTTTTGTTATAACTTCCTCAGCTAATTCAAAATCTGTATTTGTTGCCATTATTTACTTGCCTTTAAAAAAATGTGATACAATATTTTTTATTTAATAATGATAGATTATAGCAAAGAAGAGATAAAATGAGAAAAAGAATTTTTGTAACTGCGACAAATACAGATATAGGTAAAACTTACACAACTAAACTGCTCTTAAAAGAGTTTGCAGAAGCTGGAAATAGAGTTGGGGTTATTAAGTTAGTTGAGACTGGTGTTGTTGATGGTGTTTATCCTGATGGTGATGAACTATTGGCATGTGGGATTAAATATAATAATGAGTTAAAAGATTTAAGAGTAGAAGATATTGTACCAATATCGTATGAACTTTCTGCTGCTCCTTTTGTTGCTTCTGATAATACTAGGCTTGATTTTAAAAAGTTGGATATTGCAGTAGAAAAGTTAGAGAAGTTATGTGATATTTTAATTATTGAAGGGGCTGGTGGGCTTTATGTTCCTATAGATGGAAATACTATGATGATAGATTTGATTAAGTATTTTAAGGCGTCTACTTTACTTGTAACTCATTGTTCTTTGGGTTGTATAAATGATACTTTACTTAGTTCAAAAGCACTTTTAGATAAACAAATCCCACATGCCATAGCTTTTAATTGTCGAGAAACGGATGAGAGTTTTGCTGTTGTCTCAGAGCCTTATTTTAAAAAGATTGGCTTTGAAGTGCTTAAAGTTGATAAAAATATTGACACTATTTGTGATGTCTTGTATAATTTGTAAATTAGAGTAAAAGAGAGAAGCATGGAACATTTAATTTGTACAGATGATTTTAGTATAGATGAGATAAATGATATTTTAGCCGATGCTAAAAGATTTAGTGATGGTCGATTTGATAGAATTCTTCAAGATAAAATTATCATCACTCTATTTTTTGAAAACTCAACTCGTACGAAAAGTTCTTTTGAGATAGCGGCTAAAAGATTGGGTGCTGAGATGGTTCATCTTGATGTTGCTCAAAGCTCAACTAAAAAAGGTGAAACTCTAGTGGATACTGCTATGAATCTTGATGCAATGGGTCCACATGCCATAATAGTTCGTCATAAAAATTCTGGTGTGCCAAAAATTTTATCAGACCATACAAAGGCTGCTATTATAAATGCTGGTGATGGTGCTCATGCTCATCCAACTCAGGCACTGCTTGATTTATTTACCTTAACTCAGCATTTTAAAAATGTGAAGGGTAAAAAAATAGCGATAGTAGGAGATATAAAAAATTCTCGTGTTGCAAACTCAAATATTGAGCTTTTAACTCGTTTTGGGATGGAAGTTATTTTAGTTGCACCTCCTCACTTCTTGCCAAAAACTACACTTAGAACTACCCATTTCTTAGAAGAGATTATAGATGAGGTTGATGCTATTATGAGTTTGAGAACTCAAACTGAGAGACACTCATCTCAAAGTTATGCTTCGCTAAAAGATTATGCGAGTGATTTTTGTATAACTGAAGAGTTGGTTGGAGATAGAGATATAATCTTACTTCATCCTGGTCCTGTTCATAGAAATATTGATATTAGTGATGCACTTTTAGATGATGAGAGATGTAAGGTACTTCAGCAAGTTAGTAACGGTGTATCTGTAAGAATGGCAGTGCTTAAAAAACTGATACATGACATTTAATGATATTAACAACTTAGCAAAAAAGAGAATACCTTTTCTCTTTATAAGTGATTTTAAGGCTCGAAACTTAAAAGTTATTCCTCTTGATGAGTTAGAAGATATTGAGTTTTTTATTGATGAAAATTACTCTCAAAAAGAGCATGAACACTTTTTAAAAAAAACTCCACTTCCACATGCCGAGTATAAGAAAAAATTTGA
>JAIOSY010000013.1 GCA_021107375.1 Sulfurimonas sp. | reverse complement strand
ATGCTGCATAACATGGAATATCCCAAACTGCATGACCATCTTCAGGATACTCAGAAACAGGAATGTATTGAGCTTCTGGGTGTACTTTTATATACTCTTCAAGGGAGGCTCTTTTTTCTAATTTTAACTCTTTTAAAAGTGCTAAATCAACTCCACGAGAATCATAAATAGTACCTTTAGAATCTGTACATGTAACGGGGATTGCACCAATTTGCTGAAGTTTCTCTATTGCATGAAGTGCAACATTTCCAGCTCCACTAACAGTACATATTTTACCCTCTAAAGTTTCTTTACCTTCCATTTCCAGCATAGTCTCAGTAAAATAGATAGTTCCATAACCTGTTGCTTCTCGACGCATCAATGAACCACCAAAGAAAAAAGGTTTTCCAGTTAAAACACCCTCAAAAGATGAAGTAATTTTTTTGTATTCACCAAAAAGGTAACCAATCTCACGCCCACCAACACCAATATCTCCAGCAGGAACATCAATACGAGGACCAATATATTTGTGGAGTTCAGTCATAAAAGATGAACAAAATTTCATAACTTCAAAATCACTTTTACCTTTAGGATCAAAATCACTACCACCTTTAGCCCCACCAATTGGTAAACCAGTTAATGCATTTTTAAGAATTTGTTCAAAACCTAAAAACTTTAAAATCCCTTCATTTACAGATGGATGAAAACGAAGTCCACCTTTATATGGACCAAGAGCATTGTTAAACTGAACACGATAACCAGTATTTACTTTAATATTTTGATTATCATCCATCCATGTAACTTTAAATTTAAAAATTCTATCTGGAACAACAAGTCTATCTAATATTGCATTCTTTTTATATCTATCATCTGATTCATATAACGGAGCAATAGAATATATAACCTCTTCCAAAGCTTGATAAAAAACTTTATCTTGTTCACAATTTCCATTTTCATATTGTTTAATCTTACTTTCTGCTATAGTCATTATTTTCCTTTATTTTAATTATTTTTCATTGATGTTTTAATCATCATTCTTCTAAGATATGCTATTTTACTCTGTAAAGGTAAATCTTTAGGACAGACATCTTCACAACCTAAAAGTGTCATACACCCAAAAACACCATCTTCATCACCAATAAGTTCATAATACTCTGCATTTGTCCGTTTGTCTCTAGGATCTAAATGATACCTTGCTATTTTATTAAGCCCAACAGCCCCCACAAACTCTGGTCTCATCTGAATTGTACCACAACCAGCCACACAACATCCACACTCTACACATCTATCTAGTTCATAAAT
Source organism: Sulfurimonas sp. (assembly GCA_021107375.1). GTDB lineage: Bacteria > Campylobacterota > Campylobacteria > Campylobacterales > Sulfurimonadaceae > Sulfurimonas. The sequence continues at coordinate 6,173 of JAIOSY010000013.1, read as the reverse complement.
TTCATCTGCTAATTCTGGTTCCATTTTCTCTTCTAATTTATCTACTTCTAATTCATTCTCTTTATCATGTATCCAAGTCTCAAGATGCTCATTTAAGTTACGCATCCATTTTCCAGTATAAATAGATAAATCCCCAATAAGTTCAAAAAGAGGAAGAGGTGCTAGAGTTATATTTTCATCTAACTTTGAAGTAAGAGTACGACAAGCTAAGGTTGGACGACCATTTACAAGCATAGAACAACTTCCACAAATTCCTGCACGACAAACAAAATCAAACTTCAATGAATTATCGTGATGCTCTCTAATCTCATTTAACACAATATAAAGAGTCATCCCATCTGACTCTTCAATCTCAAATGTTTCCATATGAGGAACATCCTCTGGATCATGTGGATCAAATCGTAAAATTCCTATTTTTAAAATTCTTGGAGTTTTCTCTTTACTCATATATTTTCCCCTAATCTAGCATTTATTCCACGATATTTTTTTGGTAATTTATCCATAAAAGGCATCAAGGCATCTTGTATCTCAAATCTATCTTTACCTTCAGCTTTAAGTTTTTCAACCACTGCATCAACACTATCTTGTCTAACTTTTGTCATTGGATGATGCTTGGTTAAATCTTTTCCATATCCACGAAATCCAGGCGGCATCTCCATAGTAGATATATTTATCTCTTCATAACTAACACTAGGCATAGTTTGGTTTTCATCTGGCCAAGAAGTTATAGTTCTTTTTAACCAGTTTTCATCATCACGCTTTGGAAAATCTTCGCGTGAATGAGCACCTCTACTCTCTTTTCTTAAATATGCACCCAAAGCACAAGTTAAAGCAACTTTTATCATTCTTTGAGTTCTATATGCATTAACTAAAGCTGGATTAGCCGCACGAGATTTTGAACGAAAAACTTCTATATTTTTACTTCTTTTTAGTAACTCTTGAAGTTCATCAACAGCTTCTTTTAAATCAGTTTCATTTCTAAAGATACCAACCTTATCCATCATAATCTCTTCCATACGACGACGAAGAATATAAGCATCTTCACCATTTTCTTTACTTAAAAGAGCATCCAATTTATCTTGTTCTTTTTTTACAAAAGACTCAATCTTAGAAGTATGAATCTCTAAATTACTATCTGAAGAATCTAAAAAATCAGATATATATTCAGCAACCAACATCCCAGCCACAACAGTTTCACTAACAGAGTTTCCACCAAGACGATTAAATCCATGCATATCCCAACAAGCAGCTTCTCCACAAGAGTAAAGCCCTTTTAGTGTTTGAGATTCTCCCGTATATTTTGTTCTAATTCCACCCATAGAATAGTGTTGAGTTGGTCTTACTGGAATCCAATCAACTGCTGGGTCAATCCCCAAAAAGTTCTCACAAATCTCTTTTACTTCACGAAGATTTTTCTCAATATGTTCACGACCTAAAATCGTAATATCTAACCATAAATGGTCTCCATATTTAGACTTAACACCCTTACCTTTTCTCATATGTTCAGTCATTCTACGACTTACTACATCTCTTGAAGCCAATTCTTTTTTATCTGGCTCATAATCGGGCATAAATCTATAGCCATCTTTGTCAAGAAGAAGTCCACCATCTCCACGACACCCTTCAGTTGTTAAAATTCCAACAGGAACAATCGCAGTTGGATGAAACTGGATAGCTTCCATATTTCCTAATGTTGCAACTCCACTTTCAAGTGCGAGTGCTTGACCCATACCTTGACAGATAATAGCATTTGTTGAAACACTATATATACGACCATAACCACCAGTTGCTATAGTTGTTGCTTTACTTACATAAGCTACTAACTCTCCATTCATTAGATTTCTTGCAACTGCTCCATAACATCTACCTTTTTCGTGGATAAGTGAGATAGCCTCTAGTCTTTCATGAATATCTATCTTATCTTCATGTGCTTTATTGTCCATTGCATAAAGCATAGAGTGACCTGTTCCATCAGAGGTGTAACAAGTTCTCCATTTTTTAGTACCACCAAAATCTCTAGCAGTGATTAAACCATGTGCTTCATCTTTTTCTGTAATAGTTACAGATTCGGCATTTATAATAGCTTTTCTATCACCACGCTGAACTCTACTCCAAGGCACACCCCAGTGAGCAAGTTCACGGATAGCCTTTGGAGCACAATGAGTAAACATTCTAGCTACCTCTTGGTCAGCGCCCCAATCACTTCCTTTGATAGTATCAGAAAAGTGAACATCTTCATTATCACCCTCACCCATATGAGAGTTCGCTAAAGATGCCTGCATCCCACCTTGTGCAGCAGAAGAGTGACTTCGCTTTGGTGGAACAAGAGTTAAAACAACTGCATCATGTCCACGCTCTTTAACCCCAGTTGCAACTCTTAAACCTGCAAGACCACCACCAATGATTAAGACATCTGTGTAAATTACTTTCATTAGTGAGCCCTTAAGTCTATAATTTTTGATTTATATTTTTTAACTTCACTAAAATCGTGGGTTAAACCTATATAAGTATATTGAGCTAAACTCAAAGAACCGACAATTATATAAATTACTATCATTGTTTTCATTAAAAATTTAAATCTTGCTCGTGAAACCTTTGTATTTTTACCCTCCATAAATCCCCACTTCATAGCAAGACGGTACAAACCTATAAAAGCATGTGAAACAACTGAAAGAAGAAGTAAAAAATAAAGTGGACCCATATGTTCATGAACAACTCTAAATGATGACGCAAACGGACCAATATTTGATGGTTCTGCCATCATGATATAAAGATGAACAGAGCCAATAAAAAACATAATAAATCCAGTTGTAATCTGAATAATCCACAAAGAGGTATCTTCATGTTTCATTCTAAGCACATGCTCTCTCATAACCTTGTGCTGTTTATAATTATTAGGAAATTTTCTAACAGCTATTGCCGCATGAACAACAAATATTACAGAGATAGCAGCAGCAAAAAATGTAATAATCCCAGGATAAGTCTCACCAAAAAAATAATATCCTTCAAACATAATAGTAACTTTATACATAGCTTCATTTGATATTAAAATCGATGATTCAAATAAAATATGTGCAGAGATAAATATAGCTAAAATCAAACCTGTTACACTCTGTGTAAAATCAAGCCTAGCAGGTGTTTTATCTATCTTTTTTTGTTTCATTAACTCTCCATAACACAATATAAATTTACTTGAATTTTACTATAATTTTTTATCTATAAAGCTTATATAAAATAATTTATTATTGATAAAATATTTTTTAGTGTTAGATACTAACATCTGTTACTCTATCTCTTCCATTCTCTTTAGATTTATATAAAGCGATATCTACTAATTTTAGTACACCTTTAACATCTTCTACTTTTAATAATGAAGAGTGATACAATCCAGCACTTATTGTTGTATAAAACTCTTCATCTTTAACTTTAAATATATAATTTTGAACAACTAATCTAATCTTTTGAGCTACACGCATAGTATCTTCATAAGATATTCTATTTAATAAAACAACAAACTCTTCACCACCTGCTCTATATATTTTATCACCTTCTCTTACTGATAACTTCAACAAATTAGATAACTCTTTTAAAACTAAATCTCCTATATCATGCCCATAATTATCATTTATTTTTTTAAAAAAATCTATATCAAACATTATTACTGCATAAGGTGCTTGATGAGAGTTATAATTTAATATTGTTTTTTCAATATCAGCATTAAGAGTAAGACGATTTTTCAATCCAGTTAAAGTATCATGATTTGCTTGATACTCTAAAATATCTTTTTGTTTTAACAAAATCTCTTGGGCTTCTTTTCTTTGAGTAACATCGGCATGTGTACCACTCATTCGAATTACTCTATTTAAATTATCTCTCTCAACCACAGAGCCAGAACCCTTTATCCAAATATAATTTCCATTTTTATGTCTCATACGAAATTCAATTGTATATGGTTTATTTTTTTCTATTGCATCTTCAATAATTGATAAGATATATTTTAAATCCTCTTTAAATATTCTATCTTCCCAATCACTTTGAGTGTTTGTTATATCACTTTTACTTAAACCAAGCATCTCTAACCAACGCTCATTTACAATATACTCTTTAGTTTGTGGATACCAATCCCAATAACCTAAGTTTGCACCTTTTATAACATTATTAAGAAGTAAATTAAACTCCTCAATATCTTTAGTTTTTTTCTTAATTTTTTTTTCTAAAATATATTTATAATTAAACTCTTTATATATTAAAAATAAAACTATACCAACAATTAAAATCGATATAAAAAATATAATTTGTAAATTTCTATTATTAATATCAAGATAGCTATCTTCACTTCTGAATGTAAATACTGCTACTACATCTTTTGTTATAGGATTTAAAACTGGTATAAAAGTTGTTATATTATTAATTTTATTATCATAATTAGAAAAAGGTTTTGATTTATTTATACTTTTATATATAAATTCTGATTCTTTTTTCGATCTTATTTTATCTTTAACATCAAGCTTAAGATAATCAACTATTGACTTTTGACAATAATATTGAGAGAGTGGACTTTGAATATAATTAGATTGTTCATCTTTAAAAACTTTTTGATTTACCACCTTTTTATCAATATGAAAATTACTCAATATATTATAATGTTTAACAATCTTTTCTATAAACACTAATGCACTAAAAGATACCTCAACACTACCAATATGTTCTTTTTTATCAAATAATGGATAAACAAATCTAAATCCATTAATTACCTTCCCCCCTTCAAATCCAAAGATAGGTTTTAACTCTTTATTAACATACTTAACTGTAAGTCTAGCTTTTGATAGATTATCCCCAAATTTTGATGGTCTATGCATTCTTAAAAAACTATCATTATTTGGTAAATGAAAATGAAGTTGCCTAACACCAAAAGTTCTTAACTCTTTATAATCTGATTGTAGTATTTTATATAATTTATCTCTATCCCTATTTTTAAAAAAATCAATTACTCCTACTTTATTAATATCTGTTTTAAAAATTAAATCAGCAATTGACTTATGCATATTATAAATAACTTTATATTCTAAATATATTGATTGTGTTTTTTCTTTTAAATATTTATCTTTTAAATTTTCAAAATAATTATAAAACACACCATAAAGAATAGAGATTATACTTACAAAAATAATTATAAAATATCTTTTTTTTAATAAATTAATCTTCATTTTAATCCACTAATTCATCTCTAATCTTTAAAAATTCATCAAGATGTTCAAAAAACATATCTACAAGTTTAGGTTCAAAATGTTTTCCCCTCTCTTGTTTAAAATATTCAAATATTTTTTCATCACTCCAAGCTTTTTTATAACATCTATCAGAACCTAATGCATCAAAAACATCTGCGATAGCTGTAATTCGACCATATATATGAATCTCTAAAGCAGTTAATCCTTGAGGGTAACCAGAACCATCCCATTTTTCATGATGTTCATGTGCAACTATTGCAGCAGTATTTAAAAGTGGTCTTGTTGAACCATGCAACATATCAAATCCAAGTTGAGAATGTGTTTTCATAATTAACATCTCATTCTCAGTAAGTTTAGCTGGTTTATTTAGTATATCATCAGAGATAGCTACTTTTCCTATATCATGCATAGGGGAAGCTTGTTTAAGTAGTTGTATATCATTTTCATTAAGACCATAATATAACGCAAATAACTTAGAGTATTCTGCCACTCTTTTTACATGATTTCCTGTCTCTTTTGAGCGATGTTCTCCAATAGCACCCATTTTAAATATAACCTCTTTTTGAGTTTCTTCTATCTCATCTTGAAGTAATTCAACCTCTTTTTTATCTGTTATATTATCTCTAACACAGGTATAACCTATATGATTACCTGTTTTATCATACTCTGGTGCAAAATACGAGTTAACCCAAAAAACTCCACCATCTTTTTTTAGATTTTTCACCTCTTTAGAAAATGATTCTTTATTTACTAAATGCTTCCATAAATCTTTATATCCAGTTGACAAATTATCTGGATGTCTTACAATATTGTGATTTACACCTATTAACTCCTCTCTTGTATAACCACTTATTCTACAAAAAGCATCACTAACATCTGTAATTATCCCTTTTAAATCTGTACTAGAATACATTACATTTTTATCATATGCTAAAATCAAAGATT
>JAIOSY010000218.1 GCA_021107375.1 Sulfurimonas sp. | reverse complement strand
TTGACAAAAAAGATTATTTACATAAAAAATTTTTCCCTCTTTATCATGCTTAGATACACTAAAAGATTTATCAATTGCATCTTTATAATCTTGAAGAAGTCTCTTTTGAGCTTTAAATTCTAGATGGGAAATTTTTTCTTTAGCTAATGTCTCTATTGCATTAAAGAACAAGGTTGCATCTACTGTCATGTTTAAGTATTTATCCACTTGTAAATCTATAGAGCGTTTAAATATTAAATTATCCATATCATTATCTAACATTAAAATAATAGCTTGAGATGGGATTTTTTTCTTAATCTCTTCTATAAATTCAATAACACCCATGCTTTTTAAATTTTGCGATAAAATTAATATATCTGGGTTTTTTTCATTAAAAATCTGATTTGCGATTACAGCATCATCACAACTTAAAACATCTATCCCCATAGCCTTAATCCAAGATTCTAATCTTTTTAAAACTCTAACATCTGCTTCACAAACTAATATTTTAAGTTTTGAATTTAAGGATAATGACATAATTATAATCTTTTTAGAAGCTCTTTAACACATCTTTTATAATCTTTAAGACCCTTTGAGCGTTTAGAATCTAAAATAATTGGAGAACCAGATTCAAACTGTTTTGCAAGTTTAATATCTACCCCAATCGGTGAGAGAAGTTTAGCCTCACCAAAAGATGTTTTAACCTTAGCTACTGACTCTTTATGCTCGTTTATATGCGGATTATACATAACAGGTAAAATTGAGACATCAGCAATTTTACGCTCAGTAGTTTTTGCACTTTGAAGCAAAGCTCTAAGCATTTGTCCAACTGCAACTACACCTAAATGATGAGGAACAAAAGGGATTACAACACTATCAGCTACTTCCAAGGAATTTTTTAAAAGTGCATCAAAAGTGGGTGGTGTATCAATCACACAGTAATCAAAAAAATCTGCTATTTTTTCTCTTTTAAATCGACTTTTTAGTACACCTCTTAAATCAGAATACTCATATACATCAAAAAAAGCAAGTGCCGGAGAGAGAGTTAAGTTTTCATGTACAGTGGGAATAAATGTCTCACTAAGTGTTTTTCCAGTAAAAATAGAATGCACACCTAATTTCTCATTTGGCTCACACCCCACACCTATAGAAGCATGACCCTGCGTATCAAAATCAAGAAGTAAAACTGAACCATATTTTGCTAAACCACTTGCAATATTTACAGCAGTTGTAGTTTTAGCAGAACCACCCTTACGATTGCTAATTACAATAGTTTTCACTAGTATCAAAACCTTCTAGTACTCTTTGAAAAAGTTTTACTTTTTCACCAAATTCATAAGTAATACTATAATTTTTTTTATATGCCATTATTAACTGTATTATTGCTAAATGAATATCTTCACAAGCAACTAAATTTAAATCTACCTCTTCACCAGCTTTTTCTTGTAAAAAATCTCTAAATTCAACAACTTCATCTTCATAAATTACTGATTCAAATATTGCCGTATTTTCTTCATATGTTATTGCCATAATACTTCCTTTTAGCTCGGTAAACTTATTGTTTTGATTACATTAATCAATACACCATCTAAATCTAAAACACCTTCCAGTTCTAAAAATTCACTACTACTATTTTCACCATTATTAATAAGCTTTGATTCTTCAATATGTGCTATATCTTCAATAGAGTCAACTTTTATAGCAAAAACTTTTTCATCTTTTTCATATATAATAAATTTTTGAGAAAATTCTTTAACTTCTGTTGAATCTTCAATATGTGGATTCAAGCCAATAAGTTTACGAAAATTAAGAATTTTTATAACTCCATTTTCATGACTCATCATTCCATCTATTAAATCACTGCTATTGGGTATATCAGTTAACTCTTTTGCTTGGATAATTCTTTAAATATTCTCTATTTTTAAAGCATACCTATTAGCAGCGACATTAAAAACTATTAAATCTATCATATTTATATACCTCTATGCAACTTGAATATCTTCTTTTAATTTCTGAGAAATTCCAAGAAGTCCAATAGGGTCCATTGCCATAATTATTTGACCATTTCCAAGTAGTGCTGTTCCACTAAATAATGGATGTCCAGACATCATACCAACAAGAGGTTTTTGAACAACATCAAGTTGACCCAAAAATTTATTTACAACAACTGCTAAAAGATTATCTTTGATATTAAGAACAACTATTGATAATGGTTTAGAATCTATCTCACTATCATCTAACATAGATTTAATAAATAAAAGTGGTATAACCTCCCCCCTTAGATAAATAAATGGTTCATTATGAAGATATTCTATCTCCTCTTTTTCTATTTTTACAGTTTCAGATACGGAATCCATCGGAATACCATAATGGATATTATTCATCTGAATATGAAGTAATGATGTAACAGCAAGTGAAACAGGGATAGCAAGTGTTATAACTGTTCCTTGATTTGCTTTTGTTTTGATTCTAATACTTCCACCAAAACTCTCAATAGATTTTTTAACAACATCCATACCAACACCACGACCACTAAACTCTGTAATCTCTTCAACAGTTGATAGTCCTGGAAGAAGAACTAATTCAGCTCGTTCATCTTCACTAAGTGCATCAATCTCTTCTATACTCATAAGACCTTTTTCAAGAACTTTATTTGCAACTCTATCAGTATTTATTCCAGCACCATCATCAATAATCTCTATAACAATTCTATCTGACTCAGCATAAGCTTTAAGGGTAACAGTTCCAATAGAATCCTTTCCCTTTTCAGTTCTAGTATCAGGCATCTCAATACCATGATCAAGTGAATTTCTCATAATATGAATCATCGGATCAGCTAACATCTCTATCATATTTTTATCTAGTTTAGTTTCACCACCACTCATCTCTAACTTAACTTTTTTACCAAGTTTTTTAGCAATATCACGAACAAGTTTTGGGTATCTATCAAATACATACGAAATAGGTAACATCCTCATACCCATAATTAAATCTTGAAGTTGCTCTGTAAGACGATTTATGAAAATATATTTTTCCATAATTTCTCTTTTAATCACATCATGAGTCATACCAACAACACCATCAGCTAAATATGGTAGTGAGTTTTTAGCAACTAAAAGTTCACCAGCAACATTCATTAAACTATCAATAGACTCTTGATCAATTTTTACAGTTTTACCAACAATAGCTTTTTTAATCTCCTCTTTTGGAACTTTTTTAGCTTTTTTCTCAACTTTTACAACTTCTGGTTTAGAATCTTCTTTTATTTTAGTAACTTCTACTGGTTTAACTTTAATTTTCACCTCTTCTTGCTTAACTTCAGGAGCAACATCTTTAATCTCAGAAGCTGATAATCCAAGCTCAGACTCTAAAAAAGTTTTAATTTCATCTTTACTTGAAAAACTACTAGGCATAGATGAAAAATATTTTTTCATACTATCCATAATAGAGCAAACTCTTTGTAAATCATCATCATTCTCTATGTAATTTATAGCTTTTAATTGTTGAAGCATCATCTCATTAAGAATAATTTTAGTTGCTTCATTAGGCACTTCAACATCATTCTCTTGTAAAGTTTCTTCTACAACTTCTTCTATATCTAAAGTCATTTCAGAAACCTCTTCATCAATAGATGGAGAAGAAGCAGTAGTGGTATTAGAGATATATACCTCTCCCTTATATATATTATCAAAAAAGCTTGCTAATTTAGTTGTATCTTTATCATCAATTAAACCAACTATGTCTAAAAATCTTTGTAATTGTGCATACTGAATCGTCTCAACTCCAACCAATTCCATAGATCTTGCTACTTCATCAGCTATAGTAACAAGGTCTAAATCTTCTGCTATATCTACTAACTCTTTTAACGAATCTATAGGGTGTCCAACATCTCCAACATTTACACTTAATAATGTTTGAATATCAAGTGGTAAAAACTGAAGTTCATCTATAAAGTTAAAAAGTGAATCTTCAATCTCTTCATAAGTTGCATATATATAAGCCACAAGATGAGATTTTAAAAGTAATCCATCTTCATCTTCTATCCCGCTTAAAACAGATTTAGCATTATTATCACTCATACATGAAAAAACACCTAAAACTTTTTCCCCTAAAAGTGAAAGAGTATAAATAGGGTCATTTCCATAAACCATGCATGATTCATCTACATCAAAAACTACTGCATATAAATTTTCGTTATTACAAAAGTCTTGATTAACTTTTGCATTAGAAAATAATATTTTTTGAAAATTTATTCCATTTAAAGTTTTTAGAAATGGATTTATAACATTTTCTGGATTCTCTACTAACATAAAAGGTGCTACCCAAGCTTGTTCTTCCTCTTTAGTTTTACCCATTTGTTCAGATAAAGCAGCAACTATTCTCTCAACTGTTTCTTCATCTGAATCAACAATCTCTTCACTCTCCTCAGCTGCTTCAATTAAATTCATAACCTCATCAAAAGCTTCATACAGTGCTTCTGTCATTGTATCTTTAAATTCAATCTTTCCAGCTCTAAGCATATCAAGTAAATCTTCTGCATGGTGAGTAATCTCTTTTACAGATTCAAATCCAACAATACCACTACCACCTTTTAATGTATGAGCAGCACGAAATACAGAATTTAAAAGTTCAGGGTCATCTCCCCCTATCTCTTCAATATTTTGATCAATAAATGCTAGATTTTCTCTTGCTTCTTGTAAAAACTGTTCTAATAATGGATCCATAATGCGCCCCTATTTCTTTACTAAAATATCTATATATGCTTGAAGTTGCTCAGGTCTTATAGGCTTAGTTTCAAAAAGATTGGCCCCAACTTTATAAGCATTTATTTTATCTTCATCTTTTGCTTGAGTTGTAATCATAATCACAGGTACTGTTTTATGATTTTCTTGTTTTCTTAACTCTTTTATAAAAGAGTAACCATCCATTACAGGCATATTTACATCAACTAGGTATAAATCCACTTCAGCACCTAAACTTTTTTCTAATGCTTCCATTCCATTTTCTGCTTCTAAAACATCTATTCCCATAGATTTCAGTATTGAACCATGATAACTTCTAACTGTTTTTGAATCATCTACTACCATAATAGTTGTCATTGCTTTCTCCTAAAAAAATTCTATCTCATCAGTTTCTTCATCTTGTGATGTTTTACCTGAAAATCTATTTTTTTTATCTTTAGCTTCTGCTAAAGTTATATTTAACTTATCTTGTAACTTATTCATACTATCTTGAGCTAAATTTTCATTATTTTCAAATGCATGTGAAAATACTTTTATACTACTTCTCATACTTTGAATTGCTTCCATGGTTGCAGTCAGTTGCTGAGTAATAATATCTTGATATTGCAAAGCAGTTGAAATATTATCATCAACTTCTAACTTATTTACTTCTATATAACTACTCATCTTAAGTAAAGAATCATTTGATAACGAAATAACATCTTCTTGTACACCTTGAATATGTTCTAATAAATTATCAACTGAATTTAAAATTACCATCATTTCAACCTAAGCGGGAAGTCTTAAAACTCTGGTAATAGCTTGTTTTAACTGTGCTGGATTAAAAGGTTTTACTATCCACCCTGTAAGTCCTAAAGCTTTACCTTGTTGTTTTAATTCAGGTTTTGTTTCAGTTGTTAGCATTAAAGTTGGTGTTCTACTAGTTGAAGGAACTGCTCTTAACTCTTTTAAGAACTCTAAACCATTCATTACTGGCATATTAAGATCTGTAATTATTAAATCTGGTGTCATTCCTGCTTTTAT
>JAIOSY010000076.1 GCA_021107375.1 Sulfurimonas sp. | reverse complement strand
GCACTTTTGTTGATTAAGCCCATTATGGAGATTCTTGTTGCAGCACTCTCTAGTGGACCGATTAAAACTACATAAGGGTTTGAAGCAGTCTGAAGGATTGTAAGTCCCGTTCCTAAAGTAAAAAGAGCTACTAAAAATATTAAAAAGTTAGCATTTAGAGCAGCTGGAATAAAAAGTAAACTTCCAACAACCATCACACCAAGTCCGATAGCCATCCCATTTTTATATCCTGTTCTTTCCAAAACATAAGCCATCGGAAGAGCCATAACTGTATAGGCGATATAAAAAGCAAAAGTCACAAAAAGTGCTTGAAACTCATTTAAATCACAAATTACTTTTAAAAAAGGGATAAGTGAGCCATTTAACCAAGTTACAAAACCAAAAATAAAAAATAAAATCCCTATAATTATCATTGGAAAAAGAGAATTTCTTCTATGCATTTTTTAAATCTTTTAAATATTTGGCTACACCATCTTCATCATTTGTATGAGGCAGAACAATTTTAGCTAACTCTTTTACACCCTCTTGAGCATTTGCCATTGCAACTGAGATTCCAGCTAACTCAAACATCCCAACATCGTTAAAGTTATCTCCAAAAACAGTTAGTTTTTCTAAGTCAAACCCACTATATTCACTCACACTTTTTATACCATGAGATTTATCTGCATCTTTATGAAGGATTGTTAAAAAATAGCAACCAACATAAGCCTCAGGAGCTAAAATATACTTCAAATCATCAGCAAAAATATTTTCTAAATGCTCTGCAAGTTCTCGTAGTAACTCCTCTTCACCCATGTAAACGATTTTAAAGTTTTCATCCATTGCTCTGATTCGTGAACACTCTTTTAAATTATCATCACTTGTATAGCGAGTTAAAACTTCTCTTTGATACTTGTTTAAAACCTTGTCATGCAAAAAAGCTTCACTTAGGTTTTTACTATCAGCCAAAGCCAACACAAAAGGATAAATCCCAAACTTCCAACCCTCATCTATAATCATGTCAGAGATGTCTCTACCTATAAACTTTGTATCTATGATTTTTTTATCCATTGTGGCGATTAAAGCACCATCAAGTAAAATCATCGGAGCATTTACCTCAATACCTTTTAAAAATTGTGCTGTTTTTTTATAAGTTCTTGCAGTTGCAACACTCAAAACAGAGTCATTTGAGAAAGAGTTCCAAATAGTTTTAGTATAATCACTTATAGATAAATCGTTTCGTAAAAATGTATGGTCTAAATCAGTTATATAAATATTTTTCATAATGAAATTATAGCTAAAACAGAGGTAAGAAGATGCAAACAGCAGTAGTAACAGGTGCAAGTAGTGGAATTGGTAAAGAGATATCTTTAAGACTTTTGAGTTTAGGATTTGGAGTTATTGGAGTTAGTAGAACTGTTGACAATGATACAATCTCACATGCCAACTTTAATTTTTTTAAAGCCGACCTATCAGATGAAACCTCAACACTCTTGGCATGTGAAAAACTAAAAAATGAAGATATAAGCATACTGATAAACTGTGCAGGATTTGGGAAGTTTGAACCTCATGAAGAGTTAAATCCACATGCCATAACAGATATGACTTTTTTAAATCTAACGGCCCCCATGCTTCTAACAAATGCCCTACTTCGTGATTTAAAAAAGAATGATGGCTACCTCATAAACATAACTTCCATCGAAGCAATAAAAGCGAGTAAATTTGCAGGAGTTTATTCAGCTACAAAGTCAGGGCTAAAAGCTTTTAGTGATTCACTTTTTGAAGAAACAAGAAAATCAAATCTAAGCATAACTACTATAAATCCAGATATGACAGAGAGTTCTTTTTATGATGAACTTAGATTTGAAACAAGTCAAAAAGAGAATGAAAAACTTCTAAGTTATGACATTGCAAATGCAGTTGAGCATATACTAAAAATGAGAAAAGGTGCAGTTGTAAGTGACTATACTATCAGAAGTTTAAATTTTGGAATTTCTAAAAAGAAGTTATGATTTTATATCTAGCTTAGATACAGTTGGAGCTTGTGTTGAATTCAAAAAATTTAAATTTTTTTGTATCTGACTCATTTGATGAGAAGTATCATCTCTGAGTGTATGTAAAAGGATAGAAGCTTCTCTTAATAAATAAGAAGCCTTTTGCATCTCGTCAACATCTCTAAACTCTGGTAAATCATCTAAAAGAATATCTAGTAAATCTGTATTTTTTTCTACTATTGCAATCTGTAACTTATTTAGCCACATCATTTGCTTCTCTCCACGCTTCTAAAAGAGTTCTAAATACATTACTTGCTTCAGTTAGTTTCTCTTCACCATTTCCAAAACCAACAGAAGATAAAAGTTGTATCTCATAATTATATAAACCAGATAAATACTCAGATACATCTCCCTGTGACATATCAAGAGTAGTGATAAGTTCAGTGATAATAGCGATAGAACGATTAGTCCAATATATTCTTTTTTCTATATCCCCATCTTTTAAAGCTTTCTTTGCTTGAGCATTAAAACGAAGAATCCCTTCATAAAGCATCTCAATCAACTTAGCAGGAGATTCAATCCCAACATTATTTTGTGCATATATATTATGAGCTAGATTACCATACATTTTAGATTCCTTTTTGTCGTTGCTATTTATTAATTTCATTGTAGCTATATCGACATGAAATTAATTTTCTTTATAGCTATTTTTAAATTTAAGAATATTGCTTTATTGTCGATAATAGTGTTATACTTTTACACTATAAAGGATTTATTATGGCTTCGAGTATAAGCTCACTGGGTATTGGTTCTGGAGTATTAACTGCTGATGTTATTGATCAACTAAAAGAAGCAGATACATCTAGAATCATTAAACCTATAGAAAATAAGATAACACTTAATAATCAAAAACAAGATGCAGAGGAGTTGTTATCATCTCTAGTAAGTACTTTTAAAGTTAGTGCTTCTGCTCTTAGCTATGATACTATATTTGACAATAAAACTGTTGATGTAGATGGAAATTCTGAGGTAACTATAGAGTCAGGTGCTAATGTTGAATCCTTTACATTAGAAACTACTACACTGGCAAAAAAAGATATAACAAATTTTGGCGAGTTTGATAGTAAAACAAACCCTCTAGTTGCTAGTGGTGAGAGTGGTGTCTTAAATCTAACAATAGATGGAACAACATACCCAATAGATTATGATGATACTACAACATTAGAGAGTTTAGCTCAATCTATTACAGAAAAAGCTGGAACAGATATTTCTGCTTCTATTTTAGAAACAGGGGAAGGTAAATATAGTCTTGTTTTATCTTCAAAAACTACAGGGCTAGACCAAGCTATAACGGTTGAAGATACTGATGATGGGACAAGTGGAAGTGGTACATTAAATGGAATGTTTGATGCATATGATTCAGACTCAAATCCAGATGGATACCAAAAAATTCAGGCTGCTACAGACTCAGAATTTAAATATAACGGTATTACCATAACAAGATCAACAAATGAGATTAGTGACTTGATACTAGGTGTAAACATAAAACTTAAAGAGGAGGGTGACACCTCAAAAGTTGATATTTCACAAGATACAGAGAGTCTCGTTGGAGAGTTACAACTATTTGTAGATAGCTACAATACTCTTATATCAAACCTACACGATATGACACTAAAAGATAAAGAGACAGGAGCAGAAGGTGTTTTCAATGGTAATAGTTTTGTAAAATCTATCTCTACTGATTTAACAAGAACTATAACAGCATTAACAGGAGACAATAACTCTCTTATGAATTATGGCTTAGATTTAGATAGAAATGGAACTATGAGTTTTGATAAAAGTATTTTAGAAACTAAACTAAAAGATGATTCAGATGCTGTGAAACTGTTCTTTACAGGAGGAGAAGATAGCAATGGAAATGATAAGACTGGTATCTTTGAAACTATTGATGAAAAACTAAAAAGCTATACTGGTTATGGTAAACTCTTAAGTACTTTTAAATCGGACTTAGAAACGGAGGGTAAAAGCCTTTCAGAATCACATGCAAGAGCACAAGCTTCACTTGATGCCCGTTATGCAATAATGACAAAAAGATTTACAGCTTATGACGCTATGATAAGTAAAGTGAACTCTCAATTTTCATCACTTCAAATGATGATTGATGCTGACTCTAACTAATGTTAAATAATAAAAATATTTTAATAACTGGTGGTACAGGCAGTTTCGGTAAACAGTTTGTTCGTACTATTTTAAAAAAATATAAACCAAATAAAATTATTATCTACTCGAGAGACGAATTAAAACAGTTTGAGATGGCTCAAAAATTTAATGAAAAGTGTATGAGATATTTTATTGGTGATGTTAGAGATTTACCAAGACTTCAAAAGGCTATGCAAGATGTTGATTTTGTAGTCCATGCAGCTGCACTAAAACATGTTCCCATCGCTGAATACAATCCTATGGAGTGCATAAAAACAAATGTTATGGGTGCACAAAATGTAATTGATGCATGTATTGAAAATAATGTAACTCATACAATTGCTCTCTCCACAGATAAAGCTGCTTCTCCTACAAATCTATATGGTGCTTCCAAACTTGTCTCCGATAAACTTTTTGTAGCTGCAAATAACTTAACGGGAAAACATAAGATAAAATTTTCAGTAGTTAGATATGGAAATGTTTTATGTTCTCGTGGTTCTGTAATACCTTATTTTGAAAAACTTATAAAAGATGGAGCCTCATCATTACCCATAACAGAACCAAATATGACACGATTTTGGATTACACTTCAAGAAAGTGTTGACTTTGTACTTAAAAATTTTAAAAGAATGCAGGGTGGAGAAATATTTGTACCAAAAATTCCATCTATGAAAATAATAGATATAGCAAAAACTATCGCTCCAAATCTAAAACAAGACATTATTGGAATTCGTCCAGGAGAAAAACTTCATGAAATTATGTGTCCTCTTGACGACTCACATCTTACTTTAGAATTTCATGATCACTTTGTTATAAAACCAAGTATTACCTTCTCTACATTTATTAATTTTACAACAAATAAACTTGGAGAAAAGGGAGATAATGTTAAGGTTGGATTTGAATATAATTCAAAAGACAATACTATGTGGCTCAATGATAAAGAACTCTTAATCAAAATGCAACAAACAAAAGATAATGAGATTTAAATGCCAACACTCAACTATTCTACTCAATTTATTGAGAATGATGATATTGATGGAGTAGTAGAAGTTTTAAAAAGTTCACACTTAACTCAAGGTAAAAAAGTTAAAGAGTTTGAAAAAGCTTTATGTAAATATACTATGGCAAAATATGCCATAACATTTAACTCTGCAACCTCAGCACTTTATGCTGCATACTTGGCATGTGGAATTAAAAAAAATGATGAAATTATAACTAGCCCAATAAGTTTTGTAGCAACTTCAAATATGATGATACAAATTGGTGCAAAACCCATCTGGTGCGATGTAAAAAATGATGGGAATATTGATGAAAAATCGATAGAAAAGCTTATCACATCAAAAACAAAAGCTATAGTGCCTATTCATTTCGCGGGTAAACCAGTTGCCATTAAAAAAATCCATAAAATTGCTAAAAAATATAATCTACTAGTGATAGAAGATGCTGCACATGCCTTAGGTTCTAGTATTAATACTAAAAAAATTGGTTCTTTTTCTGATATGACAATTTTTAGTTTTCATGCCATTAAATCTATTACAACAGGTGAAGGTGGAGCAGTTTTAACTAACAATAAAAAATATGCAAAAAAATTAAAACTTATT
>JAIOSY010000018.1 GCA_021107375.1 Sulfurimonas sp. | reverse complement strand
GATAAAAATACAACTAAAGTAGATAATCCTAAACCTTTACCCATAACCTTAGGTTCAATTATAGAACCAACAATTATATTTACTGCTATATAAATAATACCAACAGTAACTGAGCTAAATACTCCTAACTGAACCAAGGTAAGCAACACAGAGGGAACAGCCGCGATTATTGAACCAATATTTGGAATAAAATTTAATATAAATGCTAGAACAGCCCACAAAAATGCGTACTCTGTACCGATAATCGATAATGCAATCCATATTATAAAACCTGTAAAAAGAGAAATTATCGCTTTTAAAACCATATACTCTTTAATCTTAGCAAGTATCTCTTTTATATGACTTACACTATTTTTAAGCCCATCTGCATAAGAGATTTTTTTTATAAAATGATTTGATTCAAGCAACATAAATATCAATGTAAAAAGAATTACAAATCCATTCGTAACCATTGAACCCATACTTTGTAGTAATCCAGTTGCAAACAACATAATCTGTTTCGAATTAATAACAGTCGATAATTCATCTAATGGCAACACAATTCCAAAATCAGAACTAAAACTCTCTATCGAATGAAAATAAACCAATAGTTGTTGTTGATAGAAATCAATGTTTGAGCTAAAGTCTTGAACAGATGAGCCAAGCAGTTTCGCTACAAGTGCTAAAAATATAACAAATATTCCTATTACCAAACTAAGAGATAAAAAATCAGGAAAACCTTTTTTTCTAAAAAAGTTATATGATGGAGATAAAATCACTGCAAGAAATATAGAAAGTAAAAATGGAACAATAATCTCTGAAGCACTTTTAATACCTGCTAAAACAATAATAACACTTGCCATAACAATAAAGGAGTAACCTATCTGTCTATTTTCCACATGCCAACCTTAATTTTGAATCTGCTTTTTATTTGTTAATTGTTGCAGATAGTTTGAGATATTAATAAGTGCAAAAGTGACTAGAAATATCATTAACCCTGGGAAAAAACTAACCCACCAAGCAATCTCAACAACATCTTTCCCACCACTTAAAATTGTACCCCAACTCATTTGTGGTGCTACAATCCCAAGACCTAAAAAACTCAATCCTGATTCAGCTAAAATTGCTCCACCGACACCAAAAGTAAAACTTACAAAATATATTGGAGCGAGTATTGGAGCATAATATTTAAATAAAATTTTTAGTTTTGAGACATTTGCTATATTTAGTATCTTTATAAATGGCTGAGAAGTGATTTTAAAACTCTCAGAGCGAATTAATCTCGCTGTTGTCATCCATCCTGTTATAGATATAATCACGATTAAAACCCATGCAGAAGCATTTACATAACTTACAAGTGCTAAAAGTAAAAAGAAAGTTGGAAAAGTTAAAAAAAGATCTACCGTAACGATAAAAGCTTTATCTATTGTACCTCTAAAGTAACCTGCCATAGAACCTAGTAACAACCCTATTACTGAGGCGATAAAAGCACTTCCAACTCCGATAATTAAAGAAACCTGACCACCCTGCATCAATCTTGCTAAAATATCTCGTCCAAGCCTATCAGTTCCTAGCAAATGTTCTTGTGATGGTGAGACAAGGATTGAAGAAGCATTTAAAGTATATGCATCCATATCATAAAAGAATAATCCAAAAAAAGAGAAAGTAAAAACCAAAAATAAAATAGATATACTAAATATTGGCATTAAGTATATCTCCTTTAGTTTATCGTTTTATTCCCAGAAGAGTTTCCATCATCTGATCTATTGTGGTAATAATTTTAGCAGCTGCACCATATGATGTTTGATATTTAATAAGATTTGTCATCTCTTCATCTATACTGACTTTTGAAGTAGAAAAATATTCCATCTCTACTGCATTAAATTGTGTTGTAACAGTTTCACTTCTCATTATTGCTGAATTTGTATGAATACCAACATCCGTAGCAATTATATCAAACATACCATAAGTTGTTGTTTCAAATGTTTGATTATCTATTTTATAATTAAAATTTTCAAATTGATGCTGAACCATATCTAATGCTAACCTACTATCTCCAGCCATATTAGTATAACCAGCCGACATTAAAGTTGCATTTTCTTTAAGTTCAAAATTCAAGTCAATATTACTTGCACTATCTCCATCAAAAAATCTATTCATACCCAAAGCACCTGCAAAATTAGTACCTGATGAAAATGTCTCATCCGTTAAGTTATCTTCTATTGCAAAAGTGTAACCTCTCGACTCTGATAAAGCATCAAGAGAAAACTCTACTTTACTACCATCCTTTGATGTAGCCCAATTAAAATTTAAAAAATCATCTATATCATTGTTAGCATTTGAATCATCATTATCATCAACTTGGGCATTCATCTGCCCTTCAATAGAGTTAGAACCAACAGCACCTTGCATAGTAGTTCCAACATTTATATCTATTGCTCTTGAAGCTGCTATATTTCCATCAATATCATAAACAACTAAATTAAAAGAGCCTTCATTAATATTATATGAAGATGAGATAAGAGAATTATCTGGATTTAACTCTAAAAAATTAGAATCCATTCTATCTGTTGCACTTGAAGCATAAAGATTATTTGTAGATTCAATCAAACCTTTTGCAAAAGCATCAAGTTGGGCAATACTATTTTGTAATATACCATCAGTTGGTACACCACTTGTATTATCTATTGTTCCACCTCTTAGTTCTAAAATAGCACCTACTTTACCACCATTTATGTTCTCTTCCATTGGTATTAAAATACCATCTTCTCTCTCAAATGAGATTTCATAAAAACCATTTTTATTGTCATCATTTGATATATGGATAGGATGATAGGTTGATCCATCAACTAAATTAAAGCCGTTAATACTAACAGTATAACTTCCTGTTTTAGTATTTGATGAACTATCAATCTGAATATTTGATTCTAATTGTCCAGTAGTTGTTTCAGCACCGATTAATCTTGCTAAATCTCTCTCAATAACATTTCTTTTATCTCTTAAGTCATTTGCTGAATAAAGCCCACCTGCTTCAGCAACATCTATTGATTTATTTATCTCTGTTAACTCTTTTGCAAGTGAATTTACTTCATTTATATTTGTATGTAATTGATCATTTAACTGAGATTGTAAAGTTGTAACTTGATTTTGTGTATATGAGATATGCTCAGAAAGAACTTCTGTTTGTTTTGCTAATGCTAATTTTATAGAATCATTATCAGGATTATCAGCAAAATTTTGCCACATATTGTAATATTCTTGTAAATCAGCTTTTATACCAACTTCATCTATCTCTGGAAAATATGTTGATAGCTGTTCTAAAGTTGCTTTTTCAAAATCTGTATACTCTTTTTGTGCATAAGTGTCTGTATATCTATCAAAAACAAAATTATCAAAAACTCTTTTTATAGTTTGTATCTCTACCCCATTACCTACACTTCCAGGCTGGGATTTTATTGGAGTTGCCGCGGTAGTTACAACTCTTTGTCTAGTATAACCATCATTCTCTGCATTTGAAATATTATGACCAGTTGTATTAATCCCAACCTGAGCAGCACTTAAACCAGAGTATCCAATATTTAGTGCATTAAATATAGAAGCCATCTTAAACTCTCACTTCCAAGATAGAGGCATCTTTTGATGCTACTCTATTGTAACCTTGCATCTCTGTTGGAACTAATCTTTCTAAAAATGTATTATAAAGATTACTAACACTTAAAACAAATTTTGCATATCTTTTGTTTGCATCTCGAAGATTTGATAATTCTACTTTGAGCTCATCAAGAGCATTATGTTGTTCATCATTTAATAACTGAGGTAAATCTTTGTCTGGTTGTGCTGTCATTAACAAAGAGATTTCATGATCTATCATAGCTTTTTTAGATTCAAAACTTTTCAATTTTTCCTCTTTTAAAGATAATCTTTCAAACTGCTGTTCATTCTTAGCTTCTTTTATATCAGCTATATCCAACTCAGTTATTTTTATTAAATCTCTTAAATCACTTAAGGCACTTTGTAAATGATGTGACAACATAATCCTACCCCTATTTATTTTTAATCTACCTACAACAACTCATCAGCTATTTTTTCTGATAACGCTTGTAGATTTATTTTATACTCTCCAGAATCAAGAGCCTCTTTAATTTGTTCAACATTACTCATATCGCCTTGCTTCGTAATACTAGCAGATGCTTTTTTCTCAACATCTTTTGGTTCTCCCAAATTATTAGTATAGGCATTGCGAATAGCTGAGCCATTTCCCTGTGAAATCATAACTTATCCTTTACTTTGTCATAAAAGTTTTTCTATATGCAAGCATATCGACAAAACATCAAATAAATTAAGTCTTTTTACCCTTTTTGACTCAAATAATCATATAACATTTGAGAAAAACCAAACCCTCCAGCACTAGCTTTAGAAAGTTCATCTCTATACATTGATTTATATATTTTATCTCCTGGATCATTTTGCTGAGAAAAAAGATTTTTCTCATCTTTTGCAGCATTATCCATTAACATTTTAATAATAACAGATTCAAAGGCATCTGTTTGTGCTCTTAACTCAGCATCTTCTGCTTTTGGATCTATTTTCGGTATTGTATGCTGTTGAGCCAAACTTTGTATTTGCATTATATTACCTTTAAGTCTGCAGATATACTTCCTGCACTCTTCATAGTCTCTAAAATAGAGATTATATCTTTAGGAGTAGCCCCTAATTTTTGTAAAGAACGAACAAGATTAGCAACAGTAGTTGTTCCATCTTTTGTATAAAGTTCATTTTCATTAAGTCCTATCACTAAAGAGTCATCAATTACTACCGAACCTGCTGGTTGACTTGGTGTAGCTTGTTCATTTATTTTTATTGTTATATCACCATGTGTCATAATAATAGGCGTAATCTTTATTCCAACTCCTGCAATAATAGTTCCCGTTCTTTCATTAATAATAATCTTATTTTTAGGTTTATAATTCATATCAATATCTTGAATTTCAGCTAAAAACTCTATCATAGATTTGTTTTCTGGTTTTTTTAACTTTATTGTACGAGGATCCATAGCAACAGCAACTTGAGTGCTATAAAATTTATTTATCGCTTTTTGTACAGCTACCGAATTTTTAAAATTTGATTCTTTTAAAGATAAGCTGATATACTCTTGATGATACAAATCTATATTTATCTCTCTCTCAACCAAACCACCCTCATATACTAAACCTACTGTTGGATGAGATTCACTACCAGCACCTTTTTCATTTTTTCCACCAATACTTAAAGGACCTTGAGCAAGAGCATAATCTGTCCATCAACCCCTTTTAGTGGTGTCATCAAAAGTGTTCCACCCTCTAAAGACTTTGCATCCCCGATAGATGAAACGGTAATATCAAACTTATCACCCTGTCTTGCAAATGGTTGAAGAGTTGCTGTTACAACAACTGCTGCAACATTTTTTGATTTTATATCGAT
>JAIOSY010000306.1 GCA_021107375.1 Sulfurimonas sp. | reverse complement strand
TGGGAGCAAAGGCATAATAGGCGATACAGAGGAGTAAAAAACTCATAGCGATTGGTGCTGTAAATGACATTTTGATAGGATGTGTAAACTCTATCTTTACCGCATGTGGATACCAAAGACCCTTAAACCTATAGGCGGTAAATATAAGAAGAAAAATGGCTGCATCTATAAAAAGAATGGTCGCATAAATCGAGTATGGTATATCTAAAAGATGGTATCCCTTAGCAAACATTATCGCCATCCCAGAGAGTCCCATGATTATGGCAAATAATTGTATAGGCATATGCTCTAGCGATCTTGGATTTAGTAGTTTAGAGTCTTCCATAGCCAACCTTTGAAATAATTAAACGGATTGTATCTAAAATATAATTGATAACGATTATTTATATTATTTACTATATACATCTAAGTTATATTTAATATAAGTTTTACTTTTAAAAAGAAAATACTATTTTAAGTAAAAAATGATATTATTCATTAAAATTATATAAGGCAAATATTTGAAATATATTTTTACATTTTTAATCTTTTTTTCATCTGTTTTTGCTCATCCACATACCTTTATAGAGGTTTATCCAACAGTAGAAGTTCAAAAATCAAAGTTTTCAAGTATACATTTTAAATGGGTGCTAGATGAGATGACCTCTACTATTTTAATTATGGAATTAGATTCAAATGCTAATGGAAAGATTGATAAAAAAGAGAATGATTATATAGAAAAAGAGTATTTTTCAATGTTTAAGCCTTATAATTATTATACTTATGTCAAAGTAGATAAAAAAGTTATAAAATTTAAACCTAAAAATTTTAAAGCAACTATTGAAAATCATAAACTTTGTTACTCTTTTGATATAAATGGAGAATTTGATATTAAAAATACTATTTTTGAATTTGGAGATAGTGACTTTTATGTTGCAATGGTTTTAAAAGATGAGTTTGTAACTATAAAAGGTGCAAGTGTGAAAGTTAGTGGTATAGATAATGATTTTTATTACGGTTATAAGTTGGAGTTTGAATAATGGAATTTTATGCTAAATTTTTGCAAACTCTTGTGCAGTGGCAATACCAACTAAATAGTTTTATATCTACAAATATTAGAAGTTTAAATTATGAAAATAATTTAAATACTTCCTTGATAATTCTTGGGGTTGCTTTTGTTTATGGCTTAGTTCATGCGATAGGTCCAGGGCATGGAAAGGCTCTTGTTGCTCTTTATTTTACTTCAAATAAAAGTGATTATAAAAAAGCTTTTAAGATGGGCTATATGATAGCAATTATCCATGCTTTTTCTGCATTGATTTTTACTTTTGGAATATTTTTTATTTTAAAAACTATGTTTAGAAAGAATTTTAATGAATTCTCAGAGATTGCTATGCAGATAAGTGCTGTTATGATTATTGGGGTGGGAATTTATCTCATTTATGAAGCATATAGTGGAAGAAAACATAAAGAGAAACATTTTAAAAAATCATCTAAAAGTGAGCTTGCAGTTGCATTTAGTGCAGGTATAGTTCCTTGTCCTGGGGTTATGACTATTGTACTTTTTTGTGTTGTATTAGGGCAATACACTCTTGGTGCTTTATCAGCAATAGCTATGAGTATAGGGATGGGCTTAACTATTTCAGTTGCGGGAATATTAAGTATTGCTCTTGGTAGAAAAACTAATGGCTTACTTAATGAAAAAGCTTATATTTTAGAGATGATTGGTGGCCTTTTGGTGTTAAGTTTAGGAATTATTTTATTTGTAATTTAGTACAAGAGTAAAAAAAATAGTTATTTAAAGAAAATTACTATAAAATAGGCTCATATAAATATAAGAAGAGATATATGAGACATTTTTTAACATTAAAAGATTTTACAAAAAAAGAGATTTTAGAGATTATAGATATTGGTCTTGAGATAAAAAAAGATTTAAAAGCTGGTATTTACAAAGATGAATTAAAAAAACAAACTTTAGCTATGATTTTTGAGAAAAGTTCAACTAGAACTAGAGTTAGTTTTGAAACTGGTATGTATCAACTTGGTGGTCATGCTTTGTTTTTATCAAATCGTGATATTCATCTAGGTCGTGGTGAGCCTGTTAAAGATACAGCAAGAGTGATAAGTAGCATGTGTGATATGGTTATGATTAGAACTTTTGCTCATTCAAAGTTAGAGGAGTTTGCAAAATACTCTAAAGTGCCTGTAATTAATGGGCTAACTGATTCTTATCACCCTGTACAACTTTTAGCAGATTATATGACTATGGTTGAGTATGGTGTAGATGAAAATGCGATAGTTGCTTATGTTGGTGATGGAAACAATATGACTCACTCTTGGATGATTTTGTGTGCTAAACTTGGTTTTGAACTTCGTATTGCTACTCCTAAAGGATATGAAGTTGATGGAACTATTTTACAAGAAGCTATGAAAATAGCAAAAGAGAGTGGAGCGATAATTAGAGTTATGAATGATCCAAAAGAGGCTATTCATGGTGCAACAATCGTAACAACAGATACTTGGGCTTCAATGGGTCAAGAGGATGAAAAAGAGCAAAGAGTTAAAGATTTTTCTGGTTTTATGGTTGATGACCTGATGATGTGTTTAGCTAAAAAAGATGCTAAGTTTTTACATTGTCTTCCAGCTTACAGAGAACAAGAGGTAAGTGAATCAGTTTTAGAAGGTCATGCTAAAATAGTTTTTGATGAGGCTGAAAATAGACTTCACGCACAAAAGGGCTTAATGGTTTGGTTAGATAAGCAAAGAGCTTTATAACCACCCTTTTGAGTCTTCAAGTAAAGCTTTGTTGATAGTATCGTAAGCTTTTATAATTTTACTAATCAGCTTAGTTCCCTCATCAAAATACTCATTTGGATCTATATTTTTAATATCATTTAAAAATTTATCTTTTGCAAAATCTGTATATATTTTTGAGGCTTTATCTACTGCTAATAGTTGAGAGTCTATATTTGATGAAACTTTATTTGGATATTTTGAAGTAAGTTTAATAACTTGCTTTTGTAAATCAGAATTTAATGTTTCAACATTATTAACTAACACAAAAACTTGCTCCAATTCAGCCTTATTCATCTCGCCTTTAGCTGCTAGACCTGAGCCAAAACCTCTTAAGCGACCAACATATTCAGTCATAGGGAGCATAGTTTCCATCATGATAACAGAAGCATCTATTCCAACAGGATTTAAATCTTTTGAACCTCTTTTGCTTACTGATTGAGCTAGCATTAAAACTTGCTCTATCTGTTCAGTATAGTTTGAAAAAGCTTCACTTGCTTTCATTTTAAATGCTTTATTATTAAGTTTGATTAGTGATTGGGAAATTGTTGTAGCCCTAGCATTGATTACAGGGTCAGCTGCTAAGTCAGTTGATTCCATTATCCCGATAGCTTTTTTCATATCTCCTCTATTTTTAAAAACAAGAAGCATGGCAGCTAGGTTACCATTCATATAAGAGTTTGTTAGACCTCTTGTTTTTTGAGTGGCAATAACTAAGTTTTTTAAACTCCCTATATACACACTACTTTGCTTTTGTTCATCATTGCTAAAAAGTGATTTAGCACTAAGGTTAAATATTAAAATTGCTATTATTAAAAATATACGCATTTTTTATTCCTTTATATATAAAGCTATTAAAACATTTTAGCTAAATAAAAATTAATATTTTATTCCTGTAGCAGTTCTAATCTTTTCAATCATTGGTTGTATAGTTTGAGTAGCTTTTTTAGCACCAAGTTTTAGTATCTCTCTAACTTCATCTTGATTTGCTTGATAATACTCTCTTTTTTCTCTGTACTCTTTAAAGTATCCCCACATAACTTCTCCAAGATAGATTTTAAAGTGACCGTGACCCTCTCCACCTTTTTTATATCTTTCTTGCAACTCTATTAGGTTGTCACCCTCTAAAAATAGTTTTGCCATGTTATAAACATTACAGTTTTCATACTCTTTTGGTTCTTCCATCGCTACATTCTCAGTAACAATCTTTTTTATAGTTTTAAGTTGTTTTTTCTCTTGCCCAAAAATATTTACAGTATTACCATAGCTTTTAGACATCTTTTGACCATCAATTCCTGGAACTGTCGCTACACTCTCTTCTATCTTAAATTCTGGAAGTTTTAAAATGTCTCCATATTGGTTGTTAAATTTAACTGCAATATCTCTAGCAATCTCCACATGCTGAATTTGATCTTTTCCAACAGGTACAATATCTGGAGAGTATAGTAAAATATCTGCAGCCATAAGAACTGGATATGAAAAGAGTGAATGGTTTGTTGCAAATCCACGAGCAGTTTTATCTTTATAGCTGTGAGCTCTCTCAAGAAGACCAGTTGGAGTAAAAGATGATAAAACCCAGTATAACTCTAACACCTCTTTTACATCCGATTGAACCCAAAAAGTTGATTTTTGAGGATCTATTCCTAGTGCTAAAAAATCTGTTGCTGATTGCATAGTTAGTTCTGCTAGTCTTTTACCATCTGTTACGCTTGTTTGTGCATGGTAATTTGCTATAAAAGCAAAAGTTTCACTTGTTTTTTGAGCTTCTACCATCTGTTTAATCGAACCAAAATAGTTTCCAATATGTAAATCGCCAGAGGGCTGAATACCTGTTAAAACTCTCATATATATATTCCTAAGTTTTTTTGATATTATAGCCAAATGT
The DNA here is from genome assembly GCA_021107375.1 of Sulfurimonas sp. GTDB lineage: Bacteria > Campylobacterota > Campylobacteria > Campylobacterales > Sulfurimonadaceae > Sulfurimonas. The sequence continues at coordinate 790 of JAIOSY010000306.1, read as the reverse complement.
AAACTTTTTTTCGTTACTATGTAGGTAACTCAATAAAGGAAATATTATGAATGTACAGATTCGTACAAAAGATTTAAATCTTAATGAACAAACAAAATCTCATGTAGAAGCAGCTATTGAAGCATTTAAAAAATATCAGTTAGATATTACTACAGTAAATGTTAGTATGATTGCTGAGAAAAAAGGTGTTTCTGTAGAGTTTGATATTCATATTGCTCATGCACAACCGGTTGTAATTAATCAAAGTGATGATAATTTGGATACAGCTATTGATTTAGCTATAGATAGAGCAACTAAAGCACTTCGTCGTCTTCATACAAAAGTTGTTGATAAAAAATCTGGGTCTGTTAAAGATTTGGAAACACTTGATGCGTAGATAGGGTTGATAATATATGTATAATTGGATACTTTGGTTTCATGTAATCTCTTTTATCTCTTGGTTTGCAGTTTTGTTTTATCTGCCTAGACTATATGTTTATCATGCAGAACATGCTGATAATGCTGGTTTTATAGAGGTTGTAAAAATTCAAGAGATGAAATTGTATAAATATATAGGTATCCCTTCTATGTGGACTACTATACTTAGTGGTGTTGCTTTAGTTTTTATGGGTGAGTGGTTTACTACTTGGTTATATCTAAAGATAGTTTTTCTTGTTATGCTTGTAGTTTATTTTTTATCACTGGGAGTTTTAAGAGAGAAGCTTTTAGTAGATGAGTGTACTAAAAGTGGAAAGTTTTTTAGATTTTATAATGAAGTTCCAACTCTATTGATGCTTGTAATAGTTTGGAT
>JAIOSY010000078.1 GCA_021107375.1 Sulfurimonas sp. | reverse complement strand
TACCCATCTCTGTAGCTTTTAGTATAACATCCTTAGAAGCTATTCCTAATTCTTTCGCTATTTCGTGTACTTTAACTTTCTCTATCATCAGTGATGATCTCCTTTAGTCTGTTTATAAGTTTTTCTTTTTCTCCACTTCTACACTGTCGCATAAGTGATTTTATAACTTTTTTTTCGTTATCAAGACAACTTTTACATATGTAAAAACTTCGTCCAATTTTTTTAAAAACCTCTAATGAACCATCATTGCACTGAAGTCTCACTAGAAGCTTTTGTTCATATCTATCTCTACAAGAGATACACATTCTAATTGGTATATGAAAATTTTTCGCCATTATATCTAAAATTTACTTGATTTAATAGAGTTTACTTCTCTATTATCAACCCATTATTATCAAAATCTAAAGTTTTCACTAAAAAATCTGGAAATTTTTGGCTCAATCTATTTGCAATCATCGAAGAATCTTCATCATAAGCCATAGAAAAGAAAGTAGAACCACTTCCTGAAAGTGTACTCATTAAAGCTCCACTTTCATAAGCAACTTTTTGAACTGTAAAAAGTTCTGGTAACATTTTCATTCTGGCCTTTTGATGAAATCTATCTTGTGAAGCTAACTTTAACATCTCCCAATCTTCATTAAAAAAAGCTGCTACACTAAGAGCAGTATGTGAAAGATTGTAAGTTGCATTCTCTTTTGAATACGATTTAGGTAGTAGTGTTCTTCCTCGTGCTGTATTCATCTGTTTATTTGGTATAACAACTATAGCTTTAATATAATCTGGAAGATGTTTTTTTTGAGAAAAAACTTTGTTTTTCTCAACAGTAGCTGCATTAAATCCACCCATTACTGCCGGAGTAATATTATCGGGATGTGATTCATATACAAGAGCATGATTTAAAATTCTTCTTTTTGAAACTCTTATCCCTGCCGCTTCATGTGCAGATGCAATGGCAGAAACTATAACAGCAGAAGAGGATCCAAGTCCTCTCGACATTGGTATTTGATTATAAAAAGTAAATTTAAAATTTTGTCTCTTTTTTGTTAAACGATTATAATGATCATTAAAAATACTGATAAAAAGATTATTTCCTTTTAATCTAGGGTTATTTTCCCCTTCACCCTTAATCGATACACTAAAAAATTTTGATTGATGAAACTCTACACGGTTTCTTAAATCTACGGCTAAACCTAAAGAATCAAAACCTGGACCTAAATTTGCACTTGTTGCTGGTACACTGATAGTCAAATAACTACCTCCCTAATTTCCAACAGCCCCAATAGAATAAAGTGGCGTTGAAGTTTTACTAAACTCATTATAATCAAGTACAACTGGAAGCTCAAATTTGGCATCTGGTACTATTTCTAACTTTTGAGTTTTTATTTCTTGTGCAATTTTAACAAAACATAACTTTCCAATCGCTTTTATTGGTTGATTTTTATTAAAATAAAAAGCATCTGTTGCAAAAAGAGGTATTTTTTTCAAAATACTCATAGATTTTAAGAATATATACGCAACTTTTATTGCCATAAAACTTCCAGGACCATTTGCGTAAAAAAGATTTTTTACATCATATGTTTGAAAAATTGTTTGATATATTAATGGTAAAACATCTGAACTCTTATCTTCTGAGATAATAGTATCTATAAGTCTGTTATTCTCATATACACCAATTTTTATGGGAGAAGAGAGAGCGACAAGCAAAACATCCACACTCTTATGCATATGCTTTTTCTAACTCCATCGTTTTTTCACCAACAAGTTCTATAATCTCAAAACTATCAGCATCTTTTAAAAGTTTAAGTGTAAGTTTATGATTTAAATCATGACTACCTGCCATAGCTTCATAATTACCCACAAAATTCATACCAATAAGAGACATATCTCCAATAGCATCAAGTATTTTATGTCTTACAAATTCATCTGGAAATCTTAATCCTTCAGGATTTAAAACTTTTTTCTCATCAAGCACTATCGCATTTTCCAAAGAACCACCAAGCGCTAAACCTTTAGAGCGAAGATATTGAACCTCATGCAAAAACCCAAATGTTCTAGCACGAGAAATCTCATTTTTATAATTTTCTTTACTAAATTCTAAAACATACTCTTGATTTTGAATAACTGGATGTGGAAATTTAATAGTAAAATCATATTTCAAATCTGGAGATGGAGATAACTTTACATATTTATCACCCTCTTGAACTATAACATCTTTTTTAATTCTCATAACTTTTTTTGGTGAATCAAGTTCAGCAACACCAGCTTCATCTAAAAGCATACAGTAACTAGCACTACTTCCATCCATAACTGGTACTTCATCTGCATCTACAATAACTTTTAAATTATCTATACCATAAGCATATACGGCTGAAAGCATATGCTCAATTGTTGAAATAATATACCCATCTTTACCAATTACAGTTGCCATTTTTGTATCAACAACATTTTGGGGGACAAGAGGAATAGCAACATCTACATCACTACGATAAAAAATAATTCCACTATTTGACTCTAAAGGTTCTAGCTTCAACCTTACTGGAGAGCCTTTATGTAGCCCTATTCCAACAAGTTCAACACTCTTTTTTATAGTAGTTTGATACATTATTTGTCTCCTTTTTCAAAGAAGTGAATTCTTTGCAAAATTCCCCTCACTAAAGCTACGCCTACTGGCGAGAAATATTTTATTTTCTAGCTTTTATTAATTATATCTTTAGCATTTTTAATAACATCGGTAATATTTAGCTTAATCCATTTTTTATCCATCCACTCTTGTGGACGAACTTCTACACCCTGAATTAAAACACCAAAATGAAGATGGTCACCCATAGCGTAACCACTTTTTCCTGTATCTGCAATATCAGCTTTTGCATTTACAACTTCATCAACACTTACATTTATAGCTGAACAATGTCCATAAAGAGTATATAAACCTAATCCGTGATAAATCATAGGCATATGTCCATACAAACCATTATAATCTGCATAAACAACATCTCCACCATTTTGTGGTCTAATCGTAGCCATTGCATTTGAAGCAAAATCAATACCTAAATGATAAGATTCACTAACTTTTTTTCCATTATAAAAATATTTTCTATGGTCACCAAAGGAAGCAACAACCTGTGCATTTTTTAAAGGATACATTTTATTGATTTTAAAATCATCTATCATCTCATCTGAAACTTTTGATGATAAACTATGAATCAATTTTTCATTTTTTGCTCTAACATCTTCATTTATAATAAGAAACTGCTCAATT
>JAIOSY010000221.1 GCA_021107375.1 Sulfurimonas sp. | reverse complement strand
CTTATGTTCATTATCTTTTTTTAGAGTCACAACTTGAGAAACTATCTCTCCAGCAGTTAAATTTCTTGTAAATCCACCTTTAGCAGTTAAACAAAAAGAACACCCTACTTTACATCCTACTTGAGTTGAAACACAGATAGTGTATTTTGCTTCTTGAATTACTTCACCATTATCATCAAGTTGTTTCTCTTTCATTTTTAGCCAAACAGCTTCCATAGTTTTGCCATCTTGCATTTGGAGAAGATATTTGATAGTTCCATCAGTTGAAACCTCTTTATTTACAATAGTTAGAGGATTTACTACAAACTTTTCTGCTAGTTCCTCTTTAAGAGCTTTAGGGATATTTTTCATATCATCAAAACTAGAAGCGTATTGGTGATAAAGCCAACCATAAATCTGTTTTACACGAAAAGCTGGTTTAATTAACTCTGTAAGTTCTTTTTGAGTGAAGTCCATTAATGAGGGTTTTATGTTATTCATTGGGCAGTTAGTTCCTTAATTCTTAAAGCCACATGCCGAGATAAAAGCTCTTTAGCTTTTTCATGATTTTTAATAAAGTCGGCATGTGCATTTTCATCAGTGTAATTTGTTATACAAAAAACACCACCAGCAGGGATATTAAACTCCTCTGCAATTTTTAATACAGAGAAAAACTCCATGTTCTCTATCCCAATACCAAGGGGTAAAAACTTTTTTGTTATATCTTGGCATGTGGAGATATAGTTAGATGAATTCACAACTATATCTTTTACCTTTGTTGTATTTGTTGATACTACATTGTCTAGTGGAGTGTATGCATCATTTGTTAAAAAGCCAAGTTCTACATTTGAAGCTGTTTTTGACTCTATGATATCAAATATCTTAGCATCACCATAACTACCAGCAGAACCTACAAAAAGTAAAAACTCTGGTTTATCAAATAAGCAAAGTCTTGTTAAGTTCATAGCAGTTTCAATCAGTCCAACTCCCATAGGTTGAGCAAAATCAAAGGTTTCATTATTTCCAGCACAAATAATCATTTATAGTCTTACTGGAATATTGTTATCATGAAGATAATGTTTTAAATCCATTATATCAATCTCTTTATAGTGAAAAATAGAAGCAGCTAAAGCCGCGTCAGCACCACAATCAAAGGCTTCTTTAATATGCTCCATAGTCCCTGCTCTACCACTAGCAATTACTGGTACATTTACAGCTTTAGAGATTTGTTCAGTGATATTTAGCTCAAATCCTGCTTTTGTTCCATCTGCATCCATAGAGGTTAGTAGAATCTCTCCACAGCCTCTATCAACTACCTCTTTTGCCCACTCTACAGCATCAAGTCCAGTATCCACTCCACCACCATTTAAAAAAACATGGTACTTATCCCCTGCTCTTTTAACATCAATCGCAGTTACAATACACTGAGAACCAAACCTTTTAGCACCCTCGTCAATGAGTTCAGGTCTTTTAATTGCAGCAGAATTAACACTAACTTTATCACATCCAACATTTAAAAGTTTGTAAATATCATCAACTTTTCTTATACCACCACCGACAGTAAGTGGTATAAATATTTCACGAGCAACTTGGGCTACTATATCCACTATAGTATCACGGTTGTCAGATGAGGCAGTAATATCTAAAAAGGTAAGCTCATCTGCTCCCTCTTCATTATATCGTCTTGCTACCTCAACAGGATCTCCTGCATCTTTTAGTCCAACAAAGTTAACACCTTTAACAACGCGTCCATCTTTAACATCTAGACATGGGATAATTCTTTTTGCGAAATAGTTCATAGTAGTAAGAAGCCTTTTGTAATATTTTTGTATTATACTACTTTAGGCTTATGAAAATTTGAGGTATTTTTATCTCTATTACCTTTTTGTAAGTAAACTTACTATACACTCTTCTTTATGAAAAAAGAAAGCGTTGTAGCAAAGAAGAAGTTTGGACAAAACTTTCTAAAAGATGAAACTGTTTTACAAAAAATCATCCAAGCGATGCCCAAGAACGATAATAAAATCGTTGAGATTGGACCTGGCTTAGGTGATTTAACTAAATATTTAGTAGATGTCAAAAGTGTAGAAGCTTTTGAGGTCGATACCGATTTGTGTAAACTGTTACAAAGTGAATTTAAAAAAGAGATTGATACCAAGCGACTCCACATTAACTGTGGGGATGTGCTCCAAGCTTGGAAGGGTGCTTTAGTTGACGAACCGTACGATTTAGTGGCAAACTTGCCTTACTATATCGCTACAAACATAATCCTAAAAGCACTCGCAGATCCAATGTGTAAAAACATACTTGTAATGGTACAGCTAGAAGTTGCAGAGAAATTTTGTGCCGAGGTTGGAGAAAAGGTTTTTGGTTCTTTGGGTATTATAACTCAAAGTGTAGGGCGTTCACATATTGTTGTGAAAGTACCACCAACTGCTTTTGAACCACCTCCAAAGATTGATTCTGCAGTTTTTTTAATACGAAAAAATAAAGATAGAAGTGATGAAGATTTTGAGGATATGCTAAGAGTTGCATTTAGCCAACCTCGCAAAACTTTAATGAAAAATCTCTCTTCAAAGTATGAAAAAAGCCAACTTTTAGAAGTTTTTAAAGAACTAGACCTTATACAAACGATTCGTCCTCATCAAGTTTCCACTAGCGACTATCACCAACTCTATAAAAAAATATAAATATAAACAGGAGTTTGGATGTCAGAAGAAAATAAAGGTAATAGCGAGAGCAAACCTCAAGCAAATCGTAAGCCAAATACAAGTAATAATAGAAAACCAAATAGAAAACCAAGTGGTAACCAAAATAAACCATCTGGTGATAAGCCAACAGGTAATAAACCTAACCCAAATAAAAATAAAAACCGTAATCGTTACAGAAGACAGCCCACGCCGGTTGATGAAAACTTAAAAAAGTTTGTTGCATTAAACCAAGAAGGGCATAAGCAAAGACTTAATCCTCATTATAAACTAGATTTAAATTCAACTAGCAAAATTCGTATCACTCCACTAGGTGGACTTGGTGAGATTGGTGGAAATATTGCCGTTTTTGAAACAGAAAAAGAAGCAATTTTAGTTGATGTTGGGATGAGTTTCCCAGATGAAGATATGCATGGTGTTGATATTTTAGTACCAGATTTCTCATATCTTCGTGAGATTAGAAACAAAATTGTAGGTGTTATTATTACTCACGCTCACGAAGATCACATAGGTGCTATGCCTTACCTTTATAAAGAGATGCAGTTTCCTATATATGCTACGCCATTACCATTAGCAATGATTGGAAATAAGTTTGATGAACATCATATAAAAGAGCATAGAAAGTATTTTAATCCAGTTGAGAAAAGAAAAATTTATAAAATTGGTAATGATTTTGAGACAGAGTGGATGCATATGACTCACTCAATTTTAGATTCTTCATCTTTGGCAATTACTACTGATGCTGGAACTGTAATTCATACAGGTGACTTTAAAATTGACCACTCTCCAGTGGATGGTTATACAGCAGATTTACATAGATTGGCCTATTATGGTGAAAAAGGTGTTTTATGTCTTTTAAGTGATTCTACTAACTCTTATAATGCACTGCCAACTCCATCAGAGTTAAGTGTTGGACCTGCTCTTGATAGAGTTTTTGCTAAGGCTGAGGGTCGTGTGCTTCTTTCAACATTTAGCTCAAATATTCACCGTGTTCAACAAGCGATACAGTACGGAGTTAAATACGGTCGTAAAGTTTGTGTAATCGGTCGTTCAATGGAGAGAAATATAGAGATTGCAATGCAATATGATTATGTAAGGTTTCCTAAAAATATTTTTATAGATGCTGATGAAGTAGCTCGTATGAATGATAAAGATGTTCTTATCGTTACAACTGGTTCTCAAGGTGAGCCCAACTCGGCATTATTTAGAATGTCAATTGGTGAGCATAGACATATTAAAATTAAGCCAACAGATTTAATTGTTTTATCTTCTCGTGCTATTCCTGGTAATGAGGGAAGTATCTCTGGTATGTTAAACCATCTTCAAAGAGCAGGGGCTAGAGTTCACTCAAGTAAAGATATCCATGTTTCAGGACATGCTTCTATTGAGGAACAAAAACTTATGCTTCGTTTAGTTAATCCTAAATTCTTTTTACCAGTTCATGGTGAGTATAACCATGTTATGCAACATAAAGAGACTGGTATGATTTGTGGTGTTCCTGAGAGAAATATTCTTCTTATGACTGATGGTGAACAGATAGAGATTGCACCAAAATATATGAGAAAAGTGAAAACTGTTAAAACTGGTAAAACATATATTGATAACCAAAATAATCATCAGATTGATGATGATATTGTTTTAGACCGTCAAAAACTAGCATCTGATGGTATTGTAATGCTAGTTGTTCAAGTTGATGGACAGCACTCTAAGATGCAAGCAAAACCTAAAGTTACTACATTTGGAATTGTTGCAGATAAGCAAGATAAAGCCTTTGCTAAAGAGATGGAAGATGTGTTAGAGAACTTCTTAATCAACCTAAAAGATGGAATGATTGAAAATTCAAGAGCATTAGAGAATGATCTTCGCCAAATTGTTAGAAAACATATTTATAGAAAGATGAAGAAATATCCATTAATTGTTCCTCATGTTTTAGTATCTTAAGTAGGTAAAGAAGATAAAATGAGTAAAGATATAGAATTTGAAAATGCAGTAAAAACTATGATGTTTCATGTTGGGGAAAATCCTGATAGGGAAGGGCTTATAAAAACTCCTGAGCGTGTAAGAAAGGCTTTTGAATTTATTTATGGAGGCTATAAAGAAAATCCTAAAGAGATACTTCAAAAAGCACTATTTACAAGTTCAAATGATGAGATGGTTCTTATAAAAGATATAGAATTTTACTCCACTTGTGAACATCATTTACTCCCTATAATAGGGCGTGTTCATGTGGCATATATTCCTGATGGTAAAGTTGTAGGACTCTCTAAAATTCCTCGTGTTGTAAATGTTTTTGCTCGTCGTATGCAAATTCAAGAGGAACTAACAGAACAAATTGCTGATTCGATAATGGACACAATCCAGCCAAAAGGTGTAGCTGTTGTTATACAGGCTCGTCATATGTGTATGGAGATGAGAGGAGTTGAAAAGATTAATTCAACAACAACATCTTCAGCATTAAGAGGATTATTTAAAAAAGATGAAAAAACAAGAGCAGAGTTTTTCTCTCTTATAAATTCACCAACTGGTACACGATACTAAAGTTCTTCCCGCATGCCATTTAAATCACTAAAAGAAAAACTAGCTACCAAAAACTACTCTGTAGCTTTTGGTCAGGTAGTTAAAATCAATGCTACGGTAATAACAGCAAAAGGTTTAAAAGTAAGTATTAGTGATATAGTGAAAATTATTTCAAATGATACCGGGCAAGAAACTATAGGTATGGTTACAGAGATAGATGGCTCAACCTTTTTCATAACACCTTTTAGTTTTGTAGAGGGATTTTGTTCAGGAGATAAAGTCTTTTTAGATTCAACAGGTTTAAACATACCTGTTGGAGATTCTCTTTTAGGTCGAGTTGTTGATCCTTTTATGAGACCCATTGATTCTAAAGGCAATATAAATAATTCTAAACTAACACCAATAATAAAAGCACCAATAGCTGCAATGAAGCGTGGAATGATAGATGAGGTTTTTTCTGTTGGTGTTAAAAGTATAGACGGACTTTTAACATGTGGAAAAGGTCAAAAACTTGGAATCTTTGCAGGTTCAGGAGTTGGAAAATCAACTCTTATGGGTATGATAGTTAGAGGTTCTCAGGCACCTATAAAAGTTGTAGCATTAATTGGTGAGAGGGGTAGGGAGGTTCCTGAGTTTATTGAGAAAAACTTAGGTGGTAACTTAGAAAATACTGTTATTATCGTTGCAACCTCTGATGATTCACCACTTATGAGAAAGTATGGTGCTTTTGCTGCGATGAGTGTTGCAGAACATTTTAAAGATAAAGGTCTTGATGTTCTTTTCATTATGGATTCTATTACAAGATTTGCAATGGCTCAGCGTGAGATAGGTCTTGCCCTTGGTGAACCACCAACTTCAAAAGGCTATCCACCATCTTCACTTACACTTTTACCACAGTTGATGGAAAGAGCAGGGAAGGAAGAGGGTAAAGGCTCTATTACTGCCTTTTTTACAGTTCTAATCGAAGGGGATGATATGAGTGATCCTATTGCTGATCAATCTCGTTCTATCTTAGATGGGCATATTGTACTTTCTCGTGAACTAACAGACTTTGGCATCTATCCCCCTATCCATGTCCTAAATTCTGCTTCTAGGGTTATGAATGACATTATCTCTACTGAGCATTTTCAGGCTGTAATGAAGTTTAGAAGATTATATACACTACTTAAAGAGAATGAGGTACTTATTAGAATAGGTGCTTACACAAAAGGTACAGATCCTGAGCTAGATGAAGCGATAAATAAAAAAAATGATATGCAAAAGTTTCTTTCTCAGGGGGCTACTTATCAAAGTCCATTTGATGAGACTATATCTATTGTTACAAATCTTATGAGCGATATTAATTCCCCATTATAATTTCAGAATTAATCCAGTTATCTCTATCTATTCTATTATTCTGGTTTTGAGTAATCGCTAGCCTAGTTTTTGAAAAGTTTTCATACATTTTCATTATAGAAATAATTTCATTATCTAAACCAAATATATCTATATATGAGTATATGATCGCTTCTGCTTTTTTATATTTCTTTTGAGCAAGAAGTCCTTTGATTTTTGAATGAAAGCTAACTCTAAAGAGATCTCCTATTTTATCTCTACGAGAACTTAGATTTATAAATTCTCCTAATGTTGTTTTTATATCTTTTATATTACCTTTTAGAGCAAACACTTCGCATTTAGAGATTATTTTAGACCATTGTTTTTGCAGCAAAATTCCTAATTCATTTGTACTTAACACATGATATTTATCATATACTTCATAACAAGCTACAAAATCATTTTTTTCATAAGCATTATGAAGTTTTTAAATTGCACTAAATTCATTTTTTAAGATTGTTAGTTCTTTTATTATATGGTCAATATTTTGAAGTTTAGTGATTTTTTTGATAGCAGATTTTATATCAGAGTTGTTAATATCTTTTTGTAAATCTTCAAGTGCTAGATTTATCTCATCTTTTATACCTGTGTATGTAGGTACTTTTGTAAAAAGTTCATTTGTTTTAGCAATTTTTTCAACTTTTTGAAAATCTTTTAATTCTATAGCTTTTAAAAATTCTAAAAAATCATGATTATTTTTTAAAACTAGTTTTATTATCGGTCTTTTTTGTATTACAGTGGCATATTCATTTAGTAAAGAAGAGGCATTGTCATATCTTCCATATGCTATTTGTCTTTGAGCGTTTTTAAAGGTTTGACTCCATTGCTCTTCCATTTTTGCATATTGAAATGTTTTTTGAAGTGCTGGAAATTTTGAAGCCATTGTATATGCAAGGGGATATTTTTTTTCAATATAAAGAGTTTTAAATCTTGCGTAGTTATCAAAAGCTTGAAATAGTAATTTAATCTCTTCTTTTTTTGAATCTGTATATTTAAATATTTTTGTAAGCTCAGTAGCTTTGTTTTTATTTTGGTTTATTAGAGCTTCTAAGGCTTGATTATAAATATTTTCATAAGCTTTTTCTAAATCTTTGTACTCTTTTGTATCTTTTAGCATAGTATGTTGTTGTACTAATAAAAAAGCTTTATCGAGAGAATTTTTAACTATTAAGGAGTTTAATTCATTAGAATCTGGTAGTTTAACTTTCTCTAAAGAGTTGTTATTTAATGATGCTAATAGAGTAAATTCATCTACAACTATAAGCTTTTTAACAATATCATCAAACTCTATATATTTATTATAAAGAAGTTTATATTTTTTAATATCATATATTGAAATATAATTTGTATCTCCAACAACCATTAAAAAATCTGGATTTGGCATCAGAACAATTTGTTTAACTTTTGTAAAGCCTGTTTCTATTTTTTTTATTAATTTATTGTTTTTTAGTGAGTTGAAATATATATTACCTTTATTATCGGCACTTATAATATCTGTAGAGTTTAAAAATATTATGGAGTTTACACGAAAGTTATTATTATTAAAAATTATTTTATTTGTTCTTGAGTGCAAGTCTATAGTAAAAATAGTACCATTATTAGAGCCACATGCCATATAATTTTTATAAAATGCAAAGGAACTAACGGTTGTTGCTTTATTCTTAGTGTTTTGTTCATCAAATGAATATAATCTTGCCAATAAAGATGAACCATCATATCTGTATTGTAATACTCTACCTGTTTTAGTTGTTCCAATAATATATTTTGATTCTAAATCAAATGTTAACATCTCTATTTTTTCTTCTTGGGTGTTAATAGTTTTTATGACAATATTACTTGGCATGTGGAGAATATAAATAAATGAATCTAAACTAAAAGCGATAAATTCAGAGTTTGGACTAAAAGCTATTGCTGAGGTATTTGTATTTAAATTTTCATGAGAGATATTTTGTATGGTGTTGCAGTCATCAAATGATAATAGTTTTATACCATGTGAATCGGTACATATAGCTATAATATTATTATCTAGTTTTTTTATTTCTCGTATTTTAGAGCGAGTTCGTAAGTATTGTGAAGTATAAAGCATATAAAAGTAGTTTAAACCACATCCTGAGGATGTGATTTAAGGTCTAACTAGCAAGAAGGAACATTTCCACTATCGCTCGCATACTCTTTGAAGAAATCAAAGTAGTGTTGTAAATATTTCTCTTTAAGAGCTTTGTCTCCAACTTTAGGACAGATTTTTTTAATCTCAGCAGCCATACCAGCTACACCAATTTCAGTCCACTCATCTTGAGTGTGCTTACCAGCAGCTTCAGCACCAGTGATAGCACAAGCTTTTTTTAATTTTTTAGTATAAAGTTTTTGACCTTTAGCAGTATCTGCACTTAAAGTAGCAGTTCCTAAAGATAATAGTAGTGTAGCACCTAATGCTATTTTTACGATTTTGTTCATATATTTCTCCTTTATGAATTTAAGTATTCTAGCTTATATAAAATAAAAGTAATATTTATTATAAAATTAATAGATATATTTTATTTTATTTGTAACGATTATACAAGATAAAATAGTTTTGGTTCTGTATTTTTCTCAGGTTTTAGAGTAAAATATTCTCTTTGGCTTAGTGTTTTTGATATTTCACTATTTTCATCATCTAAATCACCAAATATTCTTACTTTAGCTGGGCATGTAATTTGACAGGCTGTTGTTGTTTCTCCACGAGATAGTCTGGTATCACTACAAAATATACATTTATCTGTTATATGTTTTTTCTCATCTATATATCTTGCATCATATGGACAGGCATCCATACAGTTTAGGCTTAAATCACATTTAGATTCATAAAGTTGGATAATACCATTTTCATCTCTATATATCGCATCATTTGGACAAGCTTTAAGGCAGGGTGCATTTTCACACTGTTGGCATTGATGCTGTAAAAAGCCACCTTTATCTCGAGCAAGATTGTAAAAATCGCCAACTGGCTCACTCTCCCCAATCCAAAGTCTATGTTTATCTGCACCGAGTAAGATACCATTTTCCTCTTTGCATGCTACTTCACAAGCATGGCAATTTATGCAGAGTTTATAGTCAAAAGCCATTCCATATTTAGCCATTTTAAGTCCTTAGCTTTCTTATCTGCACATCTGTTTCATTCATAACTGCACAACCATATATATTTTCCATCTTATCTTCTATAAGTTGATTATCATTAGCACCATTGTCAAAAGCCTGTTCTAACTCATCACTGCTTGAACCAAAACCATGTGAAAAAAAGACTACATTTGGAGCAATTTTATTTGTTGGATATGCTAAGATTTCTACTTTGCCTATATTGCTTTTAACTTCAACTCTATCACCTTCTATTATGTTTAAATTTTTGGCAACTACATTATTTATCCAAATATGGTTTGTTTTCATTATATCTCTGAGCATTATATTATTTGTTGTTGCACTTTGCGTAAACATTACATATCTACCGGTTATTAGTCTAAAGGTTTTATCAGGGACTTTAAAGTCATAACTATTTCTCCAAGTTGGCATAGCATCATAACCTTGCTTGGAGAGTTTATCTATGTAGCATTTTACTCTATATTTTCTATTTACGGTGTAAAATTTCTTATCTTCAGGATAATATGTATAAGAGTTATTAAATATCTCCTTATGATATTTTTCCATATTTGGATACCAAACACCTTTCTCTTTTAGAGTTGTATAGGCTTTTTCACCAAAGGTTTTGCTTATTAGAGTTTTGTTTCTAGTAGATATATCTCGTTTGTATAGCTCAGATAGATTGTATCCACCATCTTCAAAAGCTTCTTTTTTACCTATCTCTTTTATACTCTCTTGCAACTCTTCATCATATTTCATACTAAGTTCAAAGAGTGGCATAGTTAGTTTATCTCCAAGACCTTTTAAAATATCTTGCATACTTTTACTCTCATATAGAGGTTTTAGCACTTGATTTCTTAGAGCTAGAGATGGTTCTAAACGATTAAAACTTACAATCATATCTTCTCTTTCAAGATATGTACACTCTGGAAGTATTACATCAGCCATCATAGCTGTATCGCTTGGCATGGTGTCTAGTACAACAATCAAATCCATCATCTCAAGCATCTTTTTAGTTTTTTTGATATTTGGCATGTTTTGCATAAGGTTGTGCTTTCTTATAAACATAGCTTTTACAGGGTATGGAGTAGTTCCACAAAGAAGCTTCTCTCTAAAATTTAACCAACTTCCAGCTTTACTTGAACCATATACTATACCATCTAAATCAAATCTTCCCTGAGTATTAGAGTAGAAAGGTTGATTTATCTCCTCATTAGGTAGTTTTAAAGGTTTTCCAAAGATAATGCCACCTTTGGTATTAATACTTCCTGCTAGTGCATTTATAAGCACCATAGCACGGCGAAATTGAAAATCATTTTTAGCCCAAACACTTCTTCTACCTAAGTAAAAGAGTGGTCTCTTGGCAGTGAAAAAATCTTCTGTCAGTTTTTCTATCTTTTTTGCAGGTATATTTGTTTTTGATTCTGCCCATGTTGAGGTATAGTTGTTCTTTAAGATATGTTCTTTTAGTTTATCAAAATCATCAAACTGTTTTTTTACATACTCTTTGTTATAGAGTTCATCTTTTAGTGCGATATATATCATTGCCAAACACAGAGCCAAGTCAGTCCCTGGGTTTATTGCTAGCCATTCATCTGCTTTAATCGCAGTAACGGTGCATCTTGGCTCTATTACTACAAGTTTTTGTTTATCTGCTTTTATCATGTCAATACTATCTGGAGTTATAAGTGACTCATATCTGTTTGCTCCTGCCATAATGACAAAATCACTCCCTGCTATATCAGGTTCACCAATGTCCCCAATAGTCAATAGAGTCGCACCAAGCTTAGTGTTAAGACAGATTGAACCCTCATCTAAAAAGTTTGCACTTCCTATTTTCCCACCAAAAAACTTGATATATTCGTCTTTATTAAATCCTTCACCATTACAGTAGGCAAGGGTAGAGCGATTATCTTTTTGTTCATCAAAAATTTTGACTAGCTTATCTTTGATATACTCATAAGCTTCATCCCAAGTAACTCTTTT
>JAIOSY010000189.1 GCA_021107375.1 Sulfurimonas sp. | reverse complement strand
AGATATAAAAAATGGGCAGAATCTTTACCTTTTAAATTGACTAATGAACAGTTAGAAGTTATTGAAAATATTAAAGATGATTTTTCTAAAGATGTTGCATCTAAAAGAATGATTGTTGGGGATGTTGGTAGTGGTAAAACAATGGTAATAATGGCTAGTGTGGAGATGATGTTACCTTCTCGTTCAATACTTATGGCACCAACGACAATTCTTGCCAAACAGCTTTTTGAAGAGGCACAACTTCATCTTCCACATGCCAAGTCTGTTTTAGTTACAATTAAGAGCAAACAGATAGATTTGAGTGAATTTGATTTTATTATCGGTACTCATGCTTTACTTTACAGAGAACTTCCACATGCCGACTTGGTTATGGTAGATGAGCAACACCGTTTTGGAACTCAGCAGAGAAATATGCTTGAAAAATTAGTTAGTTCAGGAGACAAGCATCTAAAATGCAGTGCAAGCGAAGCACTAAATGCTGAGTCGTATAAGAAACCTCACTTCTTACAGTTTTCAGCTACACCAATTCCAAGAACTCAGGCGATGATAGAGACTGCTAATATAGATGTAAGTTTGATAACTTCTACACCATTTAAAAAAGATATTACAAGTCAGGTTATTCATAAAAGTGATTTTCAAGATTTACTTCAAAATATTAGAAGTGAAATATCTAAAGGAAATCAGGTTCTTTTAGTTTATCCTCTAGTTGAGCAAAGTGAAGTTATAGAGTATCAAAGTATTGATGAGGCTAGGGGATATTGGGAAAAGAACTTTGATAATGTATATGTAACCCATGGAAAAGATAAAGAAAAAGAGCAGGTGCTTTTAGACTTTAGATAGAAAGGAGATATCCTCATAGCAACGACGGTTGTAGAGGTTGGAATATCTTTGCCAAGACTTAGTACAGTTGTGATTGTAGGTGCAGAGAGATTAGGGCTTTCAACTCTTCATCAACTTCGTGGACGAGTTAGTAGAACAGGTCTAAAAGGTTACTGTTTTCTTTATACAAATCAAAATAGTTCTGATAGACTAGATAAATTTGTAGAAACTACAAGTGGTTTTGATATTGCAAATTTAGATTTAAAGTTTAGAAAAAGTGGTGATTTATTAAAAGGAACAAATCAAAGTGGAAGTCAGTTTAAGTGGGTTGATTTAGCTGAGGATATTGAAATAGTTAAAGAGGTAAAGCGAGATTTAGAAATTTAGTGTAAAATTTCATAAATAAAATTAAAGGAAGTGCAAATGGCATGGGCAACAGCGAGTCATATATTAGTAGATAGTGAAGAGAGATGTAATGAGATTAAGACAGAGATAGAAAATGGATTAAGTTTTGCAGATGCAGCTAAAGCGAACTCAACTTGTCCTTCATCTGCTCAAGGTGGAGATTTAGGTAAGTTTGGTCCTGGACAGATGGTTCCAGAGTTTGATAAAGCAATCTTTAGTGGAGATGTTGGAGTTCTTTATGGTCCAATTAAAACACAATTTGGTTATCACCTAATCGATATTACTGGTAGAGGTTAGAAAATTTGGTAAAAGTATCTGCAATCCAAATGGCAATGGGTGAAGATAAATCTTCAAACATTGCTAAAGCTGAAAAACTTGTGAGAGAATCAGCTAAAAATGGTGCAGAGATTATACTTTTACCAGAACTTTTTTCATCTGTTTATTTTTGTAAAGATATGGATAAAAAATATTTTTCACTAGCTTTACCTCTTAAAAATAATTTACTAATAAAACAGTTTTCAGATTTAGCAAAAGAGCTAAAAGTTGTTTTATTAGTAAGTTATTTTGAAAAAAGTGAAGATGATTATTTTAACTCTTTAGTTGTGATAGACAATGATGGAAAAGTTATGGATAATTATCGTAAGACTCATATCCCAGATGGTGCTGGATATGAGGAGAAATTTTACTTCAAAGCAGGTGATACTGGTTTTAAAGTATATGATACGGCATGTGGAAAAATAGGTGTAGGAATTTGCTGGGATCAATGGTTTTGCGAAACAGCGAGGATATTAGCATTAAAAGGTGCTGAGATTATTTTTTATCCAACTGCGATAGGGAGTGAGCCAGAGATTCATCTTGATTCAAAAGAGCATTGGCAAAGAGTTCAAATGGGTCATGCAGCTACAAATACAGTTCCTGTTGTAGTAGCAAATCGCACTGGAAAAGAAGTTGGAGAGTCTTGTGAACTTACTTTTTATGGCTCTTCCTTTATAACTGATTACACGGGTAAGAAAATAGCTGAGGCAAGTCGTGAAAATGAAGAAATAATTTATGCTGAGCTTGATTTAGAAGAAAATGCGAAACAAAGAGAGTATTGGGGATTACTTAGAGATAGACGAGTAACTTGTTATGAAGAGTTAATAAAATAGATTAAAAGGTATAATTATTTAATGAAAAATCTTTTGTTTTTACTATTTTTTACTGTTTCTCTTTTCTCACAAAACCTTGAAATAAGAAGTGATATTTCATATTTTGAACAAAAAGATATAAATAAAAAAATTGATATTAATAATGCAAAATTTTTACCATATGATAAAAAATATTCAAATTTTGGATTTACAAAATCTATATATTGGCTAAAAGTAGATATTTTAAATTTAACTAAAAATGATATTAAACAAGTTTTACATTTACCATATTCATTATTAGATTACATTGATATTTATGAATATAAAGATAATAAACTAAATTTAATTAGAGAATATGGGGATTTAAGAGAGTACTCAAATGATGGTTATATTCCTGAACCATCTCTTATAATTACACTTCAAGCCAATGAATCAAAAACTTATTTTTATAAAATTCAAACTCATGGTAGTATGAATCTTGAATTATTGATAAATACTTATGAAGACTTTACTAAATATTCAATAGAAAAATCTATAGCTTTTAGTTTTTATTTTGGTGCGACTTTTATTATGCTTTTATACAATTTTGTTTTATATCTATTTATAAAAGATAGAAGTTATTTATATTATATTTTATTTCATACAAATTATATGATTTTTGCACTCTCTTTTAATGGTTTAGCTTTTGCTTATATTTGGCCTAATCTACCATATCTTAATAATTTTTCTGTTCCATTGCTTATGTCGATTGGCTCTATTCTTGCTGTTATTTTTACTATTGAATTTTTAGATATTAAAACTTTATCAGTAAAACTTTTAAAGCCCTTAAAAATTCTTCTTTTGATTAATATAATTATGAGTATATTAGTGCTATTCTTAAGTTATCGCTACTCATCTATTTTTGCATCCTTTATCTCTTTAATCTCTATTGTGCTTATTATAGGTTCCGGTTTTTATTCCCATTTTACCTCTAAAAATCCACATGCCAAGTTCTTTATCTTAGCGTGGGGAATTTTGATGATGGGAATTTTTATAGTTCACTTAAGAAATATTGGAGTGTTACCTGTAAATCTAATCACTTCATATTCACCATTAATAGGTGCATTTTTTGAGTTAGTACTTTTAGCAATTGCTTTGTCATATAGATATAATATTCAAAGAGAAGAGATGGCAGCTAAAGATAAAATTTTATATAAGCAATCACGACTTGCAAGTATGGGTGAGATGATAAGTAATATAGCCCATCAATGGAGACAGCCACTTAATCGTATCAATCTTAATCTTGCTGTTATAGATAAGATAGTTAAAGATGAAAAAATAGGAGGTGAATTTATCTCTGAAAAAATAAAAAATAGTGAAAAAAATATACAATATATGTCTCAAACAATAAGTGATTTTACTGATTTTTTTGCTCCAGATAAGAAGAAAAATAATTTTAATATATATGATGTAATTAAAAAATCATTAAAATTAGTAGAGAGTAGATTAGATAATGTTAATATCCACATGCCAAAGGAAAAAAATATAAATTATTATGGTTTTGAAAATGAATCTGTGCAGATACTTCTTGTTATTTTAAATAATGCTATAGATAATTTTGAGATAAAAAATATTAAACAAAGAGATATTTATCTGTTGTTAAAAAAAGATTTAAATGAGATAACTCTTAGTATTTGTGATAATGGTGGTGGTATAGATGAAGATAATATTAATTATATATTTGATCCTTATTTTAGTACAAAGTTTAAAAAAGAGGGAACAGGAATAGGTCTATATATGGCTAAAATGCTTGTTGAAAATAGTATGCATGGTGAATTAAAAGTTATCTCAGAAAAGGGAAATACAACTTTTGAAATTAAGATGATAGAGGATGGGGCAGGTACTTAAATGAGTGAATTTAAACTGCTTTATATTGAAGATGATATAGAAGTACTTGAAAATGTTACTTTTT
>JAIOSY010000150.1 GCA_021107375.1 Sulfurimonas sp. | reverse complement strand
GTCAATTATAGACTAACTTTTTGCTCAACTTTTTTGAATGTTTCAAGAACATCACCAGGTATAACATCGTCAGAACCACTGATAACAACACCACACTCATAACCGTTACCAATCTCATCAACATCATCTTTGAAGCGTTTAAGTGAAGTAAGTTCACCTTCGTAATGAACAACACCATCACGAATAACACGAACCATACCACCACGGATAAGTCTTCCGTCATTAACAAGACAACCAGCAACAACACCTTTAGGTATTTTAAACACCTCTTTAACCTCTGCTTGACCAGTATTTTCTTCAGTATATTTTGGAGACATCATACCAGTTAACATTCCAGTAATATCGTCTATTAATTGATAGATAATTGAGTATGTTTTAATCTCAACACCTTTTTGTTTAGCAGATGCTTTAACTGCACCAGTTGGACGAACATTAAATCCAAGAAGAACACAATTTTCAGAGTTATTAACTAACTCAACATCGTTTTCTGTAATTCCACCAACACCAGAAGAGATAATATTTACTTTAACTTCATCATTTCTAAGTTCAGTTAATGATGATTTAATAGCTTGAAGCGTACCGTGAACATCAGTTTTAAGAACAATTTTAAGAGATTTAAGTTTACCCTCTGCAATCATAGCTGTCATATCTTCAAGTGAAGATTTAGTAGAGATTGAAAGTTCTTTATGTCTGTCATACTCATGTCTCTTAAGAGCATAAGCTTTTGCGTCTTTCTCATTTTCCATTGCAGTCATAACTTCACCAGAATCTGGAACTATATTAAGTCCAGCAACAACTGCTGTATGACTTGGTTTTAGTGATTTAATTTGCTTATTGTTTTCATCAACAAGTGCTTTGATACGACCATAAGCAGCACCACAAACAACATAATCTCCAACTTTAAGAGTACCATTTTGAACAATTACAGTTGCAACCGGACCACGACCTTTTTCAAGTGAAGACTCAACAACAGCAGCTTTAGCAAGTGCATTTTCATTTGCTTTAAGCTCTAAAATTTCAGCAGTAGTAAGGATGTTTTCAAGTAAATCATTAATACCCATTCCAGATTTTGCAGAAACAGGAACAAATTCTATATCTCCACCCCAATCAACTGGAGAGATACCATGCTCTGCCATTTGACCTTTAACTAAGTCTGGTTGAGCAGTTTCTTTATCCATTTTATTTAGTGCAACGATAATTGGAGCACCTGATTCTTTTGCAAGTTTAATAACTTCAAGAGTTTGAGGTTTAACACCATCATCTGCAGCTACAACAATAATAATAATATCTGTTATAGCTGTACCACGCTCACGCATATGAGAAAATGCTGCGTGACCTGGAGTATCTATAAAAGTGATAGCTTTTCCATGTTGCTCGATTGTATAAGCACCAATATGTTGAGTGATACCACCAGCTTCGCTATCAGTTACTTTTGCTTCACGAATAGCATCAAGTAATGAAGTTTTACCATGATCAACATGTCCCATAATTGTAATGATAGGAGCTCTCTCAGTTGCATCTGGATCCTCTTCGATATCTTCAACTTCTTGAGTAAACTCATCTTTAGGATCAATTATAGTTACTTCAACATCAAACTCTTCAGAAAGAATCTCAATCTCATCATTTCCAAGGAAATCATTTTTAGTCATCATCATACCAAGGTCAAAAAGAACTTTTATAATCTCACCCATTGGACGATTAAGTGCTTCAGCAAACTCATAAACACGAATATCTTCAGGAATCTCTACATGAGTTACAATCTCTTCTTCGTGGCTTGCTTTTGCATACTTTTTACGCTTATCTTTACGAACTTTTCTACCACGAGGTGCTTGTTTTTTATTAGCATTTCTACCAGCTGGTCTTGGTGCTCTTGGTTTTCTTGGCTCTTCAACAGGAAGAGGGGCTCTCTCTGTAGAGTTAAGGTCAAGTAGAGTAACTTGATCATCCATATCCATAGATACATCACTCATAGAACCACCAAAAATCTCCATTCTTCTACCCTGCTCTTGTTTTCTAGCAGTAGAAGTTGACTTAGATCTTTTCTTTTGAGCTAACTCTTCCAAAACTTCAGCACTCATTTTTCCATAAGAAGATACTGAAGCTTGTTTAGTTGGTAAGTTATAGTTCTCTTCAACTTTTGGCTTTTTCTTTTTAACAATCTTTAAACCAGATCTTTTAATCTGAGGAACAATAACTGGTCTAGGACCTGTAGGTTTTTTTACATTTTTTGCTTTATCTTCTACTTTTGCAGTTTCAGTATCTACTTTTTTAACTTCTTCTTTTGAAGTTTCAACTTTAGATTCTTCTGTTTTAACTTCTTTAATTGTTTCAGACTCTTTAGTTTCAACTTTTTGTGTTTTTTCTACAGGAGTATCTTTAGGAGTATCACTTTTAGCTTTTTTAGGTTTACTAACGCTTGGAGATGCTGGAGGAGTTGCCTCACCATTCATGATAAAATTCATTAAGCCATCGGCTTGCTCCATAGTCACTACACTTTGTGCAGATTTAACTTCAATACCCATCTCTGTAGCTTTTAGTATAACATCCTTAGAAGCTATTC
>JAIOSY010000238.1 GCA_021107375.1 Sulfurimonas sp. | reverse complement strand
TTTAATTATTTTCAACATAGACAACTTCCAAATTATTAATAATTTCTACGGTTTAATTGTTGGAGATTATGTTATCGAAGAGGTTGGAAACTATCTTAAAGCAAATCTTTCAAACCATAAAGTTTATAGATTATCTGGTAATGAATTTGCCTTAGTTATAGATAAAAATATGTTTTTTTATGCTTTAAAAGAGCATTTAAACAATCTATACATAGAATTAAAAGATATTGTTATCAAATATCAAAAAATAGATATATTTATAGATATTACACTAGCTTCATCTTCTACAATAGATAATACTAAGATATTTTCTAAAGTTTCAATGGCATTAAAATATGCAAAAGAAAAAGGTATTCCTTTTTGGATATATGAAGATAAAATGCACTTTGAAGATAATTATGAAAGAAATATTCAACTTTCAGAACTTGTTAGAGAAGCAGTAAATAGCCTTAGAGTTATCCCATATTTTCAGGCTATTATAAATACAAAAACAGGTGAAATACAAAAATATGAGTGCCTGGCAAGACTGATTGATATTAATGGAAAGATTTTACCTCCATTAGAGTTTATCCCTATATCAAAAACTATAAAGAACTATTGTCTTATTACAAAAACTATTATAGATAAATCATTTGAAACTTTTTCTAATATCGATGTTGAATTTACAATAAACTTAGCTATTGAAGATATTGTAAATAGAGATATGTTTACATTTATTATGAATAAATTAAAAAATTCCGAAGTATCACACATGGTAACTTTTGAGATTCTAGAATCAGATGCAATCGAAGATTTTGATAAAGTTGAGCATTTTATAAATGAGGTAAAAAGATATGGTGCTAAAATAGCTATAGATGATTTTGGAGATGGATATTCTAATTTTTCTTATCTAACTAAAATAGATGCTGATTATTTGAAAATTGATGGGTCTCTTATAAAAAATATAGATAAAGATAAAAACTCTTACTTAGTTGTCCAAGCTATTGTTGATTTTGCAAATAAACTGGGTATAAAAACCATAGCAGAATATGTACACTCTATTACTGTTATGGATAAAGTAAAAAAACTAGGTATAGATTACTCGCAGGGCTACTATATAAATAAACCTTCTTTATTCACTTCACATAAATAATATTTAAAAATTAATCTCTAAATCAGGGGATGGTTTATCTATAAAATATCCTTGAGAATAGTCTATATTTAACTCTTTAACCTTGTCCATAACAGTACTAGAGTGTACATATTCTGCTATGGTTTTTATACCCAATTTATTTGCGAAATCAACTATACTCTCAACAACCATATATGAGTTATTATTAACATCAATATCAGATATAAGAGACCCATCAATTTTCAAATAATCAACATCTATTTTTGTGATATAAGAAAAATTAGAATATCCATCTCCAAAATCATCTATAGCTATTTTAGCACCATATCTTTTAACCTCTTTTATAAATCTATCAATTTTTTTAAAATCTTGAATAGCTTCTGACTCTAAAAGTTCAAATGTAACTCTAGAAGATATTTTAGAACTTTTTAATTTTTGAACTATAAATTCAAAAATATCACTATTCATAATATCTTCTATAGATAAATTAATGTTAAATTCATATTCATTATCTTCAAAAGCTTTAAATGACTTATCTATAATTATTTTTGTAACAAGATTATAAACTTTTATTTTTTTAGCTATAGATATAAAAAGATTTGGAGATATTACATTATTATTTTCATCAATTAGTCTTGCTAAACATTCAAATTTTGTTACTTTCATATTTTGATTATTAACAATAGGTTGAAAATATGGAACTATTTTTGAGTTTTCTACAGCATATCTAACAACACTAGATATTTGAAGATTTTTCTTATAATCATTTTGAAAATGCATCCTATCCTCATAAATCCAAAATGGTAAATTATTTTCATTTGCGTACTTTAATGCCATTGAAACTTTTGAAAAAATATCTTTAGTCGTAGTGTTTGAGCATGAAGCTAAAGTTAAATCTATAAATATTTTAATATCTTTATACTCTATAGATAAATTTCTAACATCTTCATAAAACTTTGTTAAATAATCTTTCATCTCATAAAAAGAGAGATTATTTTCTAAAAGTATTACAAACTCTGCACCAGCATGTCTATAAACTTTATAACCTGTCATTTTATTTGTTAAAAATTCTGCAATTTTTTCTATAACAAAATCACCAACAATAAATCCATAAAAATTATTAATCGTAATAAAATTATCTACTTTTACAAAAATAATTCCAGCTTCTTCATTATCATCTAAGTCTTTTCTAAGTTGATAAATATTAGGAAGATGCGTAAGATTATCTGTAAAATATCTTTTAAGTAGATTCATTCTGCTCTTTTCTAATTTGATATCACAATCAACAAGCTTTTCATCTAAATTTTCGATTAACTCATCATTTAAACTTTCATCTAAAAACAACTCATTTATGGTATATATCTTTAAGTGAGTTTTTGTTTTATCTTTTGTTTTTAAAAGAACTATCTCGGCATGTGGAAATAATTTTAGCAACTCAGATTTTAACTTATGAACCAAAACTGTATTATGAATAATTGAAATAATATGTATCAACATATTGTTACAACTAATATTTTTAACTTTATGAATTAAATCCATAACCTCACTTGAAGAGCTAAGTTCATAACGGTAAAGTTCCAATTTATTATCATCTAAATTCAAAAAATCTCCAAAAATATTATTTTATATCTATTATATCACAAGCGTCTAATTTATTAAAGTTTTAAAGTATATTTTAACCACACTTTAAATATACTCTCATTACTAAAGTGAGTATAAGGAAAACGATATTGAAGTCTTACCAGAATCTTATATTACTTCAAAATCTTTACCGACAAAAAGCACTTGGATTCGAGTATAGTGACCCTTTTTCTGTTAATGAAACAACATCTCAAGAGTTAGTAAATACCTTAGAACAGTTAGTAAAAAATATCTCCACATGCCATCTTTGTGATTTAAGTAAATCTAGGTCTCAAAGTATGAGTGGTTATGGAAATACTGATGCTGAACTTATGATTATAGATTTTACTGTTTCAACTACAGATGATTCACAAAATACTTATTATAGTGGTAGATCTGGTGAAACTTTAAAAAACATGATAGAAAATGTTTTAGATTTAAAGATAGATGATGTTTATTTTACACATGCCATAAAATGTAAAACACTAAACTCAAATACTCCATCTATATCTGAATTTAACTCGTGTAAATCTTATCTATACTCACAAATAGAGTTCATAAAACCAAAAGTCATAGTTACTCTAGGTGATGATTCGTACTATAAAGTTACTAATGAAAGTAACAACTTTGAGGATGTAAGGGGACATGTGATAGACTTTAAAAAGTATAAACTAATCCCAATATATCATCCTCAATTTCTTCTTAGAAATCCTGAGTTGAAAAAAATAACATTAAATGATTTAAAAACTATAAAGAGCTGTTTATGAAAAAACTGATATTTACTATTTTACTACTTCCTATTGTTGGATTTGCACAAAGCTTTCTTATCTCCAATATACCTTTACCAAAGACATATATACAAAATCTTGACCCTTATCCATGTAGTGAAAAGTGTATGCAAGAGTATATTGATAATGAGATGATTTTTTCATTTCTTGCACATGCCACAACAAAATTAGAAAATGAAGAGCATAATGAACTTAGAAATATGAATATATCTATTTTTAATCTTGGTTCAACTATTATAAATAAAAAACTTAAAATAGCTCTACTTTTACCATATAAAAAAATTGGTAAATATGCTTCATCAACAACTAACGCATCTTTTGCTTATCTTATAACTAAAAACCAAACCTTTGAATTAAAAAGTTATAAAATTGAGACTGAAAGTGTTGAAGATATATCAGTTGCTATAAACAATATTCAAAATGACGGATTTACTCATGTAATTGCTCCACTAACTTCAATTGGTGCTGAGTCAATTGTTCAAATAGATCCAGAGATAAATATCTTTTTTCCAACTATAAATAAACAAGATTTAATCTCAACATCACCATATTTATACTTCGGTGGAATAGACTATAGAGCACAAAGTGATTTACTTTTAAAAGAAGCAGTTTCTCCACTTGTAATATTTTATGATAAATCATCTATAGGTAAAAAACTAGCTAATTATGAAAATGACAAATTTAAAAGTATGCCTCAAGAGTTTCAACAAGATAGAAAAACTATCAATTACTCCATCTCAAGACGAACAACAAATTTAGAAAGACATCTAAAAGAAAATGAAAATATTCAACTTGCTTCATTTTTTATAAATACCCCTATTGTAAAAACAAGTATGATAATATCTCAACTTACACTCTACGATGCAAATGCAACAAATATACTCTCAACTCAAATAAATTATGACCCACTAATTCTTTCTATGACACAGTATAACGATAGAAGAGATATGATTATTGCAAACTCAATTACAGAGCATAATAATGTTCTAATAGAAACAAACTCTTTACTTAGCAATGATATTGAATATGATTGGATTAACTATACAACAACAGTTGGTATAGACTACTTTTTTCATCTTTTAACAAATGAAGATAGAGAATACAATATAGAGATTGCCGATAATCAAATGATTTATCCTATAGAGCTTTTAAAACCATCTGTTGCTAGATTTGTAAAACATATATCAACTTTCAAAGAGGGAGAGGATTAACTCTTTATTTTTAGAATCCAACCTTTGGGGTTTTCCCTCAAAAGTTATATAAACTAATGTTATTTTCATCTCAAATACTTTTTTGTCATCTTTAAATATAGTTTGTAAAAGCATAAATGAAGCTGCCTTCATCTCAAGTAATGCACTTTTTATCTCAAGCATATCACCAAGTTTAGCACTAGATAAATAATCAGCCTCAACTTTCCTAGCAACAAAATGACCATTTTCTAGTTCTGGAGTTATCCCTAGTTTATAAAAAGCCTCACTTCTAGCTCTCTCACAAAAATTTAAATAATTAGAGTGATAAACAACCCCACCTGTATCTGTATCTTCGTAATATATTCTAATTTTCATAAGACAAACCCTTCGTTTATCGGCATTACAAGCCTTTTGTTTCTTTAGTTTTCTTCAAATTATACATTTTTGTGCCATATATGTGCCATTTTTCTAATAAAAAATGTAGATACGCACTTTGAATTTATCTATTATATCTAAGTCTTTAAAGTTTACTTCTGAAACTAAATATTATGCAAGTTTACATTATTAATAGATACAATAGTCTAAAATACTAAGGATGATTAAATGCTATCATTAATAAAAAATGTAACAAAACCAAATACTCTTTTCGCAAATGAAAAAGAGTTTTATAGAAAATAAATCACTTGACAATTAGGCGGTATTCGCCTATAATTAATAAAAATATTTTGATAGGATGTGATTATGACTCAACAACAAATGAGTAAACTATTAGATGTACCAGATAGAACATTAAGAGACTGGAAAAAAAAGAGACATAGATTATATCATCTACTTGAGAATACAGATTATAAAGAAGCAAAACAGAA
This sequence comes from Sulfurimonas sp., assembly GCA_021107375.1. Classification (GTDB taxonomy): domain Bacteria; phylum Campylobacterota; class Campylobacteria; order Campylobacterales; family Sulfurimonadaceae; genus Sulfurimonas. The sequence continues at coordinate 2,214 of JAIOSY010000238.1, read as the reverse complement.
AATAAATGTTGCAGATATTGATGATATTGTAGAGTTTAATCCAAGCAATTATTCATATAATCTCTTTTGGCAAACTAACCAAATAAGTAATCAAAAAGTTTATTCAATTATTTCTAATTATCTATCAACTATGAATCAAGATGATATAAAAACACTATGTAAGCAATATGGAAAGAATATGGTTAAATCAGTACTTAATGATAAATATAAAAAAATGTACCTTAAAGGCTATATCTCTACAAATGGTATGGATATACCGCTAAATGGAAAATACAACCAAAGTAAGATGTATAAACAAATAGTTGGTATAGTTAATGACTGTTAATGTAATATCTGCACTAGATGTAATCAAAGATAGTGAACTATTTAATGATGAACTATTTTTTACGGGTGGAACAGCTTTAGCATATTATATTAACCATAGAATATCAGAAGATATAGATATTGTAAGCTCAAAATCTTTAAATTATAAAAAAATAATACCTATTATAAGCTCATCGGGAGCTACAAAAATACAAGATGAAAATGTGACAGCATTAAGAATGGCTGGATTATTTCCAGATGAGTACATGATAAAATTTATTTTGGATAATGTAAAGTTAGAATTTTTCCAAGCCAATAGACCAATACAAAAAGAGATACTAAAATCTGCAACTTTTGTAAGCTATAAAAATTCAAATTTGAAAATATTAGATGTAAAATCTATTGCAAAGCTAAAACTTGTAGCATTATTACAAAGAGAAAAATCAAGAGATCTTTTTGATTTTACAGCAATTTTAGATAATCAAATTTTGACACTTGAAGAGATACTGGATATTGCCACTAAAACAAATAATATAAATAGTGCTAAACAACTTTACGATTTTATAGAATCAAAAAAAGAACCAATGGATGATGAAAGTGTATATCTTAGTGAAGAAAATAATATAAATTTATCATTTGACGAAATAAAAAAAGATGCCATTAAAAAGCTAAAAAATATTTTTTAGCAAAAAATCGTCGAAACTACAAACTTTTAATTTTTAAAAGCCTATCTGTATCTTCGTAATAAATTCGAATCTTCATATATTCTATTAATATCTTATATTTAATCTTTCTTTTTATTAAAAAGTCTTCATAGTTTCTTCATAGTAATTTAATACGATTCAATTTATAAATTATATATTAAAGGTTGTTTTATGAAAGTTTTTTCTGAAGATGGGTTATGTTTTGTAGATATGGAACACGCATTAACGATAGAAGAAGTTGACATGTTTCATAAAGAAATCACTCCTTTACTTAAAACAGATAAAGAATTTTTAATTCACTGCATCGATGTTACAGAAATTGATTCATCTGGTTTACAAATTTTAATCTCTTTAAAAAAATATCTTGAAAAAGAAAAAATAACTTTTGAAATAACTGCTGGAATAAAATTTAAAGAATTTATATCTTTTTTTATGCTCAGTGAATATTTTAAAGGAGATATAGTATGAATCTTGATTTTGTAGATATGCTTGATGGTTATAAAGCTGAAAATGATGAACTACTTCAAAAAATGGAAGATGCTCTTATGGAGATTCAAGAAGATGGTATGGATGATGAGAATATAAATGCTGTTTTTCGTGCCGCACATACCATTAAAGGTAGTTCTGGGATGTTTGGAATTAATTACATTGTAGACTTTACACATATTGCAGAAAACCTGCTTGATAAAATAAGAAATCATAAAATAGAAATAAATGATGAAATTATTCAATTACTTTTAGCTTGTAAAGATCAAATGCAAACACTTATAGATTTTGTTATGAGTGACCCAGAAGGAGAGCCTGATGAAGAGATACAAAGTATTAGCCAAACTCTTATAAATGAATTAGAAATTTATTTAGATAATGATACTACACCTAAAGTTGAAATCCAAAAAGATGTAGATGAAGATGAAATAATTACGGATACAGATACTTTACTAAATAAATACCTAGTTAATATTGAGTTTGGAAGTGATACTTTTAGTCATGGTTTTGATACTTACACTTTCATCAATTACCTCCAAGAGATAGGTCAAATCAAAAATATTCAAACAGATGTAGAATCAATCCCTCTTTTTCACGAACTTGACCCATCTCAGTGTCATATGTCTTATAAAATAGAAGTTCATAGTGATAAAGATTCTAAAGCTATTGAGTCTACTTTTGATTTTGTAGAAGAAAACTCTACTATTTTGATTACTGATTT
>JAIOSY010000045.1 GCA_021107375.1 Sulfurimonas sp. | reverse complement strand
CATGAAAATGATGTTAATGATAAAGGCTATCAAAAGTTTATCTCTCCAATTAGTGATGCAATTTTAAAAGATTTTACAAAAGATGCAAAAGTTTTAGATTGTGATGCTGGAACTGGACCTGTTTTATCTAAAGTTTTACAAGATAATAATTACACAGTAAAACAATATGACCCATATTTTTATAACTATCCAGAGTTGCTAGAACAAAGTTATGATTACATCGGTAGTTGTGAGGTTATAGAACATTTTTATGACCCATATAAGGAGTTTAAACTTCTAAAAAAAATCTCCAATCCATCTGCCAAAATATATTTGATGACTGAGATTTATAATGAGGGTATAGATTTTGCTTCGTGGTATTATAAAAATGACCCAACTCATGTTTTTTTCTATACTAAAGAAACTTTTGAATGGATAAAAAATGAATTTGCTTTTAAAGATGTAATTATTAATAAAAGATTGATAATTTTTAGAAATTAAAAGAAAATTATAATTAGTCGATTTATTAGTAAGAAAATTTAAGGTTGTAGAGATGTTAAATAAATTATTTTCACATGTTGCTATGCAACTATTTTACTTTGTAACGGTGGTGGTTTTGGTTTCACATTTTGTGAAACCATATGTAACTCTTTAGATTTATTGAAAAGATGTACCACCGTCAATTACAATAGCTTGACCAGTTAACCATGAAGCTGCGTCTGAACATAGGAAAGAACATGCTCCAGTTAGATCTGTTGCGTCACCCATTCTACTTAGTGGAGAACGCTTAACAACTTCTGCTTTTACTTCCTCATAGTTAGGGAAAGCTTTTAGTGCATCTGTGTCGATTGGACCACCACTTACTGCATTTACACGGATATTTTTCTCACCAAGTTCAGCTGCAGCATATTTTACCATTGTTTCAACAGCAGCTTTATTTGTACCGTGTCCAGAGTAGTTTGGAGTGTAAACAAGGTTACCAGTTGAACTCATAGAGATGATAGAACCACCACCAACTTTTTCCATTCTTTTTGCAGCTTCTTGAGCACCAACAACAAATGCTGCAACAGTTGCAGTATATATATTTGTTAAACCTTTTGGTTTAAGTCTCATAAATGGGGCAAAACCACCAACAACAGAACGACCAGAGATAATAGCATTTGAGATGAAGTAATCAAGTCTGTCAAAATCCTCATCAAACTCTTTGTAAACATCTTTATAAGTTAATGGCTCTAAGATATTTAATTTATAAGCTTTAGCTTTAACACCGTAGTTAGTTTCTAAATCAGCAACAATTTCATTTGCAGTATCAGCAGATGAAGCATAAGTAAATGCTACATCACAACCTTTTGAAGCAAATTCATAAACGATTGCTTTACCGATACCACGAGTACCACCAGAGATAAATAGAGTTTTTCCAGTCATTGTTTTTTCCATTCTTATAGTCCTTTAATATCGTAATTTTTCATAACTTCTTCGATTTTTTTCATACTCTCAACACTTGGAGGAGTTAGAGGAAGTCTGTACTCTAGTGTATCAATTAACCCTGCGATATACATAGCAGCTTTGATTGGCATAGGGTTTGCCTCACAAAACATAACTGAGTTTAGAGGATATAACTTGTCATTTATAGCTTTTGCACCTGCAAAGTCACCAGCAAAGGCTAATCTTACAAGCTCAGATTTTAAATCAGGCATCAAGTTAGAAGTTACAGAAGTAATTCCAGCTCCACCATTTGCTAAAATAGGAAAATCAATAGCATCATCACCTGAAAATACTTTAAGTTCAGGGCAACGAGAAAGAAGTTCAACTGTTCTCTCTAAACTTCCAGTAGCTTCTTTTATACCATAGATGTTTTTAACATCGTTAAATAGTCTGATAGTTGTATCAGCAGAAATATCGACAGCGGTTCTACCTGGAACATTGTAAAGCATAAAAGGTAAATCAGGAACAGATTCAGCAATAGTTTTATAGTGCTGATAAAGTCCCTCTTGAGATGGTTTGTTGTAGTAAGGTGAAACTGAAAATATTGCATCAACTCCACATGCCAAAGCTCTTTTTGCAGTGTTGATAGCTTCTGCAGTAGAGTTACTTCCAGCTCCTGCTAGAACTTTTGTTGAAGTTCCTTTACAAGCTTCTACTGCAATTTCCATACATCTAATATCTTCATCTGCTGTAAGAGTAGCACTCTCACCAGTTGTCCCCACTGGACAAACTGCGTCTATACCATTGTTAATCTGTCTTTGAATTAGAGCAGCATAACTCTGCTCATCTAGTTTTCCATTTTTAAATGGAGTTATAAGTGCTGTTGAAGAACCAGTTACTATATTCATCTATTTTAGCCTTTTTTAATAATGTGCAATTATATCGAAATAAGTTTAAAACCTATTCACCTTTTCTTAAAATAACAGTAGTTGATTTATCAAAATCAAAATACTTTTTAGCAATCTCTTGAACCTTTTTAGCTGTTATTTTTTTAACATCCTCTTCATAAGTTAAAAGTGGAGTTATATCACCACGAACTAGGTAGCTACCATAAAGATTTGCAACTGAAGTTGAACTCTCTAATGAGTAGATAAAGTCAGCTTTTGTATTGATTTTTACTTTGTCTAGTTCAGCTTTTGTAACTTTTGTACTCTTCATAAGTTTTATCTCTGCAACTAACTCTTTTTCTACATCCTCAGCTTTTACACCAGGATTACAAACTGCTAAAAATATGAAAAGTCCTGGGTCGGTATTTTCCATATTGTAAGCATAAACAGTATTTACAAGTTGTTTTTCTGTTACTAATGAACGGTAAAGTCTTGAACTTTTTCCAGAGTATAAAATCTGAGAAATTACACTAAGTGTTACTTGGTCAGGGTCTTTAAAATCTGGTATATGGAAGTTAATAGCAATCATTTCAACTTCACTGTCTTTTTTAATTATAACTCTTTTGGCACCGTCTTGAACTGGCTCTACAAATTTAAATTCTGGAATTTTCGCATGATTTTTAATCTTAGCAAACTCTTTTTTAGCTCTTTTAAATACATCTTTTGGATTAACATCACCAGTTACAATTAAAATCGCATTGTTTGGCTGGTAGTAAGTTTTATGGAAATCTTTTATATCTTTAATATCCCAAGTTAAAATGTCGTTCATAAAACCGATTGGTGTCCAGTGATATGGGTGATAAACATAGGCATTGTTAAACATTTTGAAGTATAGATAACCCATTGGATTATTATCAGTTCTCCATCGTCTTTCTTCTGTTACAACATCTCTCTCTGGTTGAAACTCTTTGTCTTTTAGGTTTAGATTTTGCATAAGTTCAGCGTAAAGTTCTAAAGATTTTCCAAGATTTGAAGTGCTTGATTTTATGTAATAGTGAGTGTAATCAAAGCTAGTTGAAGCGTTATTTACGCCACCAATACTTTTCACCTCTTTATCAAATTCTCCAGCATCTAGGTTTTTTGTTGATTTAAAGTTCATATGTTCCAGCATATGGGCAATTCCAGTTTTTCCCATAACTTCGTTTCTGCTTCCAACTTTGTAAAAAATATCAGTAGAAATTACATTTGTAGAATTTTCAAGAGGAATTACAACAATTTGTAAGCCATTTTTTAGTGTTTTTGTTTCGTACTTTGGTAGTGATGATGCCATTAGTGTTCCTAAAATTAGTGTTATTATTAATAAAATTTTCATTATTTTCTATCTGCTCCAATAGCCTCTGTAATATTTGAATAACCATCAGTTTTTAATAGTCTTATAAGCCCTTTATTTATATTCATTATCATATCAGGACCATGAAATACAAGACCACTTAAAATCTGAACTAAAGATGCTCCTGCTTTGATTCTTCTGTATGCCTCATCAGCAGAATCAATCCCACCAACAGAGATTAAAACAGTTTTCCCATAAAGTTCTTTTGCAATAGCTTCAAAGATTTTAAAACTCTTCTCTTTTAAAACTGCACCACTAAGCCCACCAATATCTTTAGGATTTTTTACTAAAGAGTAGTCGATTGTAGTGTTTGTAGCGATGATACCATCAGCACCTTTAAGAACTGCCATTTTAGTAAGGGCTACTGCATCTTCTATCTCCATATCTGGAGCGATTTTTAAAAGGATTGGCATCTCAGTTAGTTTTTTTGCCTCAGAAAATAGCTTCCCGATAAACTCTTCATTTTGTAAATCACGAAGTCCTGGAGTGTTTGGTGAAGAGATATTTATAACAAAATAATCACCCCAACCATCAAAAGTTTTGATAAGAGTAGTATAATCATTTATAGCATCAGCTTCAGAAGTAAGTTTATTTTTACCGATATTTACACCGATAGGAGTTTCATAAGGAAATCTCTGTTTTAACCTATTTACAACATAAGCCTCACCCTCGTTGTTAAAGCCCATAGCATTTTGGATAGTTTCCTCTTCAATATGACGAAACATTCTCGGCTTTGGGTTTCCAACTTGTGGTTTTGGTGTTACCGTTCCGATTTCTGTGTAACCAAATCCTAAGATATTTATCCCGTTTATCATAGTTGCATTTTTGTCAAATCCAGCTCCTAGTCCTACTGGATTTAAAAAAGTACGACCAAAAAGTTCTTGATTTAAAATCTCATCATCTATAAAATGAGATTTTTTAAAAAAGTTAAATGGGATAGGTGAAAGATTTGCTAATCTTAGTACACATTCAGCTACATGGTGAGCATTTTCTGGTTGTAGTTTAAATAGTAGTGGCTTTATTGCTTCATAGTTTATCATTTATCTTATTTTGCCTTTTATAAAATTTGGATATTATACTAAAACAATAGTAAATTTTTGGTAAAGGATTTTTAATGAGTAAAGTTTTAGTTCCATTGGCATGTGGGTTTGAAGAGATAGAAGCAGTTAGTATAATAGATATTTTAAGACGAGCAGAGATTGAAGTACAAGTTGCTTCACTTGATGAAAATAGCCTTGTTGAGGGTGCAAACAAGATAGTAGTTCAAGCTGATATGCAAGTAAAAGATGTAGATGTTGATATGCTAGATATGATAGTTCTTCCAGGTGGTTGGGATGGAACTCATGCACTAGCAGATGATGAAATCGTACAAAAAATTTTAAAAGAGATGGATAGTAAAGGAAAAAATATTGGGGCAATT
>JAIOSY010000192.1 GCA_021107375.1 Sulfurimonas sp. | reverse complement strand
AAAATCAAGCATATGAAAGATGTCCTCGTTCAATCGCTAAAGCAGCAGTTACACATGCTAATGAAATCGGTATTGCTGATGCTGCTTACTTTGGTCCTGAAAATGAATTTTTTATGTTTGACTCTGTAACTTTTGTTGATAATATCAATGAAGCTGGTTACAAAGTTGATACTGAAGAGGGTGAGTGGAACTCAAACAACCCATATCCAGAGATGTATAACACTGGACACCGTCCAGGAACTAAGGGTGGTTACTTCCCAGTTGCACCAACAGATTCTGCTGTAGATATTCGTGCTGAGATGATGCAAGTTTTAGAGCAAGTTGGTTTAGAAGTTATTCTTGGTCACCACGAAGTTGCACAAGGTCAACATGAGATTGGTATAGTATATTCTGACATCATCGGTGCTGCTGATAATGTTCAAAAATACAAATATGTTATCAAAATGATTGCTCACCTAAATGGTAAAACTGCAACTTTCATGCCTAAACCAATGTTTGGTGATAATGGTAATGGTATGCATGTTCACCAATCACTATGGAAAGATGGTAAAAACCTTTTCTATAAAGAGGGTGGATATGGAAACCTTTCAGAGATGGCTCTTCATTATGCTGGTGGTATTTTTAAACATGCTCCTGCAATCTCTGCATTTACAAATCCTACAACTAACTCATACAAGAGACTTTTACCAGGTTTTGAAGCACCAAGTATCTTAACTTACTCTGCTAAAAACCGTTCAGCTGCTTGTCGTATCCCTTATGGAGCTGGTGAAGGTGCAACTCGTTTAGAGATGAGATTTCCAGATTCTTCTGCCTGTCCTTACTTAGCATTTGCTGTAATGATGATGGCTGGTCTTGATGGTATCAAAAATGCAGATGTTCCTGTTGGTCCAATGGATGAAGATTTATATGAACTTTCTCTTGATGAGATTCGTGAAAAAGGTATCCCTCAAATGCCACATACACTTCGTGAAGCACTTGAAGGTCTTATTGGTGATCATGATTTCCTTAAACCTGTATTTTCAGAAGAGTTTATCATGGCTTACCAACACTATAGATTCGATAGAGATGTATGGCCAGATGAAGGCCGTCCAACTGCTTACGAGTTTAAAACTACTTACCAGTGCTAATCTAAGCACTACTTTTATTCCCACATACCGTGGGAATATATCTTCTATATAATTACTTTATTTACAATAACTTTACAAGAATCAACTATATAACTTTATCTACTATCTCTCTAATCATAAATTTGCTATAATTCCAAACTTAATAACAAATGTAAGAGTGTGTTATTGAAAATTTCAAGTTTAAAGGATTCATTATGAATCATGTACAAGAGGGTAAATATAAGCCCTATCCACAAATAGATTTACCAAATCGCCAATGGCCAAACAATACAATCACAAAAGCTCCAAAATGGTGTAGTGTTGATTTACGAGATGGTAATCAGGCACTAATCAATCCTATGAATATGAATAAAAAACTTGAACTTTTTGCACTCTTACTAAAACTTGGATTTAAAGAGATAGAAGTTGGCTTTCCATCAGCTTCAAAAGTAGAATTTGATTTTTTACGCCGTCTAGTTGATGATAATCTAATCCCTGATGATGTAACTGTTCAGGTTTTAGTTCAGGCAAGAGAACATCTAATCGCTAAAAGTTTTGAGGCACTTAAAGGTGTTAAAAAAGCTACTGTTCATCTTTACAATTCAACTTCAGTGGCTCAAAGAAAAATAGTATTTGCTAAAAGTGAAGATGAGATTATTGCTCTTGCTTTAGAGGGTGTAGAGTTGGTTAAAAAGTATGAAAAAAATCATGATGGGAAAATTTTCTTAGAGTATTCACCTGAGAGTTTTACTGGAACTGAATTAGAATTTTCTGCTCGTATTTGTAATGCTGTAACTTCGTCTTGGGGTATAAGTGAGAAAAGAAAAGTTATCATTAATCTACCAGCAACTGTTGAGATGGCTACACCAAATATTTATGCCGATCAAATAGAATGGATGTCAAGACATTTAGATAACCGTGAAAATGTAATTATCTCTACACACACTCATAATGACAGAGGAACTTCAATAGCTGCTACTGAGTTAGCACTACTTGCATCAGCAGATAGAGTTGAGGGTACACTTTTAAGTAATGGTGAGAGAACTGGTAATGTTGATATTATTACCTTAGCTTTAAATATGACAACTCAAGGGGTTGATTCTAAACTAAATTTTTCAGATATAAATGAAGTGTTGGAAGTGGTTGAAAGATGTACAGAGATGGTTACACATGCCAGACATCCATATGTTGGTGAGTTAGTTTATACAGCATTTTCAGGTTCACATCAAGATGCTATAAATAAAGGTTTAGCATATCAAAAAGCAAAAGATAATAATTTTTGGGAAGTTCCATATCTACCAATAGACCCCCAAGATGTTGGACGAACATATGAATCTATCATTCGTATCAATTCTCAATCTGGAAAAGGTGGTATAGCTTATATTTTAGAAAAAAATTATGGTTATCAACTTCCAAAAGCTATGCATCCAGAGATTGGAAAAATAGTTCAAGCAGTTACAGATGAAAAAGGTAGAGAACTTAGTGCTGATGAGATTTTAGAGATTTTTAAAAACACTTACTTTAAAGTTAGTGAGCATATCTCTTTAATAGACTTTACCCATTCCTCAAATGCTAAAACTTCCACATGCCAACTAACTTATACTTATAATAGCAAAAAGATAATCTCTAACGGGGAAGGCAATGGTCCCATAGATGCCTGTAAAAATGCTCTAATGAAAAACTATAAAAATGAGTTTGTTTTAAGTTCATACGCAGAACATTCATGTGGAGACAAAAGTTCAGCAAAAGCTGTTGCTTATATAGAGATAGAAAATAAAGATATTCTGTCATGTTTTGGTGTTGGTGCAGATAATGATATAGCTACAGCATCAGTAAAAGCTCTTTTTTCAGCACTAAACAGAGCCTTTAACTAAAATGAAAGTAGATACTTAAAATAGTATCTACTCTTTAAATCACCTACCATCGCTCCAACCATAAAAGAGTTATAATCATCTAATGTATAAGTTAAAGACGGAGAGATAAATCTTGAGTTTTTATCATCAAAACTATCAATATAAAGTACTGAGCCATCTAAAAAAATATTAAAACTGTAAGAGAGAGAAAGAGCTGTATAAAAATTTGTATAAACAAGATTTGAAGCTATTTCAGAATTGAAATTTTCTAATATCTCTTGATATGAAAAATTTTTAGATGAATATAACACCTCTGCAACTAAGGTTACACCATTTACAAAACCATAATCTACCCCAACAATCCCTTGAAAAAAATCTTTTAATTCATTTTTTATATATGCACCTTCACTTCTGAGTTCTATCCCCGTATCAAGTAAATTTCCCTCTATTTCGTATCCAAGCATTTTAGTTTGATTTGAACTTATTAAACTAAAACCAATATCTGCAAAACTCATATAACTCTTATATATTGCCCCATATTTAAAACTATCATCTGCTTTTTGTGAAGCTACGACTGTTATATGCGAGGTGTCATTTATATGTCTAGTATATGAGATTCCAAACACTCCAAAAACTTCATCAGGTTCTAGGGCATATATATTTGTAGGATTAAAAAGATTAGAGGGATTCCAGATTCGTCCTACCCCCATTGTGATATTTTGTAAACCAAACACAACTCTATTTTTAGCATCTTCA
>JAIOSY010000311.1 GCA_021107375.1 Sulfurimonas sp. | reverse complement strand
GTGCATAAACTCATAATCTTTTTGGGATAATCTTTTTTCAAGTTTATCAGACATGTGAACTCCCTCTTAATTTTTTTGTAACTTCATTTTTTGGACCATCTAAAATCAACTTGGATTGATGCATAACCATAACTCTCTCAGCTAAATCAAGAAGAGTTAATTTTTGAGTTACAAGAATCATTGTTTTATCTTTTATCTCATTTTTTAAATTATTAATTAAATGTCCCTCTGTTGTTTGATCCATTGAATTACTAGGCTCATCCATTATCATAATTTTACTATCACCTAACATCGCTCTTGCCACACCAACACTTTGTCTTTGACCACCAGAAAGCCCAGCACCCCTCTCACCAATTGGCATCTCATATCCTTTTGGATGAGTATGAACAAAATCATATGTACCACTAACAATAGAAGCCTGAATTATATCTTCATCACTTGGATGTCTTTCTGAAGAAATTATATTGTCTTTAAGCGTTCCATTAAACAAACTAATATCTTGTGGTACATAACTCATAGATCTTCTTAAATCTGCTGGATCGATTTGTGCAATATCAATATCATCAATAAGAATAGTCCCACTATCAGGCTCATAAAGTCTCAAAATAAGTTTAGCAATTGTACTTTTACCTGATCCCATTCTACCAATAATAGCAACCCTTTCTCCAGGTTCAATTTTAAAACTAACATCAGTTAATGCTGGAATATCAGATTCAGGATAGCTAAAAGTAACATTTTGAAATTCAATTTTTCCACTTAAATTTGGTCTTTCTAAAAATTGATTGCCAGCAGGTCTTTCAGCTGGTTGAGAGATAATATCATTCAATGTTTCATAAGCAGTTTTTGCATCAGAATAGTTAGATATTAAAGCTGCTGCTTGACCCATCGGGGCAACTGTTCGAGATGTTAAAATAACTACTGCTATTAATCCACCCATAGTTAATTCAAACTCTTGAATCATAAACACACCAAATACAACTACAAAAACAGTATTTAATTGAATAAGAAGATTTGTAATATTTGGAATAGAAGTAGATAATAACCTAGATTTAAGATTTTTTTCTGCTATTTCTCCACTTGATTCTTCCCACTCCCATTGCATCTTACCAGCCATACTCATAGTTTTAACTGTTTCAATATTTTGAAGTGTTTCTATCAAAATAGCATTTTTCTTAGCAGCAGCAGCATAAGAACTTTCAATACTCTCTTGTAATGGTTTTCTAATCACAAGTGCATAAGTTACTATTAATATCATAGTAGTTAATGGAACAAAAACTAAATTTCCACCTATATAATAAATAACCATTAAAAATATTATTGCAAAAGGAAAATCTATCAGTGCCGTCATAGTTGCTGTTGTAAAAAATGAACGAACAGACTCAAAGTCTTTCAAATTATTTGCAAAAGAACCAACAGATTTTGGATGTACTGACATTTTTAAATCAAGTACTTTTTCAAAAATGATAGAAGACATAATAATATCACTTTTTTTACCTGCTATCTCTAACATATATCCTCTAATGAATTTCAAGAAAAAATCTATTACATATACACAGATTATACCTATAGTAAATACCATTAATGTTTCTTCTGCGTTATTTGGAATAACTCTATCATAAACATTCATAGTAAAAAGTGGAGTAGCCAAAACAAAAATATTAATAAGAAATGAAGCCCATATTACATCACTGTAAATTCCACGAGAAAGTTTAACAGTGCTCCAAAACCAATCTTTTTGCTTTAACTGAAGAGTTCTACTATTTTTTTCACTATATTGAAACTCTTTTTTAAGCATAAAAGCAAAGCCAAGGTATTCACTTTCCAACTCTTCAACACTCATCCACGCCTCAACACCTTCACCATCTGGATATATTATCTTTACTTTTTTTCTATCTGGAGAAAAACTCTCTAATATACAAGTATAATCATTGCTAAGTAGTAAAATCATAGGAAGTTGTAGTTGAAGCATCTGTTTTATTGGTCTTTGAATGAGAGTTGATTTTAAACCTGCACGACCTGCCACCCTTGAAAAAAGAGACTTTGAACTTCCAACAGAAAAGAGTTCTTGAGAATCTTGTGAATTATGAACAGGAAGTCCAGCCATCAAAGCATCTGCGGTAAATGGTTTATGAAATAGTTTTGTATATAAAACAAGAGAATCTAAAAGAGAATCTTGTTTTATTAATATTGACTTATCACCCAATTAAAATACCTTAATTTTAAATTTCGTTTAGAAGTTTAACCTCTGTACGACGATTTATTGCTCGACCTTCAGCAGTATCGTTTGTTTCAATTGGACTAAGTTCACCCTCTCCTGAAACTTTCATACGATCTTGTGTAATCCCATTTTCAAGAAGAGCAGTTTTAAGTGCATTTGCACGATTAAGTGAAAGTACTTGGTTATACTCTTCACTAGCAGTACTATCTGTATGACCAACTATATGAACTTTAAAAGCAGGACTATCTTTTAAAAATTCTGCAAATTCAAGAACTTTTTCATTGCTAGATTCTGGTATTACAAAAGAATCAACTTCAAAATTAAGTCTAATTGTCATAGATATTGGACATCCAACATCATCTACCATTAAACCTTTTGGAGTATCTGGACACTCATCTTTAGAATCAAAAACACCATCTCCATCACTATCTTTATCTTCTACTACAACTACTTCTGGCTCTGGTTCTGGCTCTGGCTCTGGTTCTGGTTTACTACATAAATAGTTACCATCACACGATTCGATAAATCTATCCCATAATCAGTTTCCGTTGAAAATCCAAGATCTTCAGAACCTCTATGTTCAACAACTAAGATATCTTCACTGATATTATTATC
>JAIOSY010000104.1 GCA_021107375.1 Sulfurimonas sp. | reverse complement strand
TCTTATTGATAACATGAAAGCAGGTAAAAATACTCTTGAAATTAAAGAGAAAAAAGCTGCTAAAGAGAAAAAAAGACCTGAAGGTTTTAAAGATGTAGATTTTAGAAATGGTGCATCTGGGATTTTAACATGGGCAGAAGTTGTTAATGGAAAAATTTCTAGACCATCGTTAGAACTTTTAACACCAGCTAGAACTTTGGCTACTGAACTTGGAAATGATACTAAGGTTACTACATTAATTATTGGTAAAGATTTAGGTGATTTACCAAAAGAATTAGTAGCACATGGTGCTGATGAAGTAATTGTTATAGATGATGAAAGACTTGAAGAGTATAGAATTCTTCCTTTTGCATCAGCATTTGCACAAGTAATTAAAGAAAGAAATCCAGAGATTGCACTTTTTGCAGCAACAACAGCTGGTCGTGAATTAGCTCCAAGAATTGGTGTTAAAACAGATAGTGGAGTTACAGCAGATTGTACAGCTCTTGAGATTGGTGAACATATTGATAGAAAGAAAAAGACGGTATTTGCTCCGATTCTTGAATCAAGAAGACCAACTTATGGAGAATCTAAACTTGCTACAATTTTAGGTTTTGTATGTCCTCAAATTTCAACTGCAAGAGCAGGTACTTTTGAAGTTCCAATTGCAGATGAAAAAAGAGAAGGTATTATTACACCATTTAAACCAAAACTATCTAAAGGTGATTTTGTAACTGAAATCATTGAAACAGTAAGAGGTGAGGGTGGTTTACAAAACTTATTTGAAGCAGATGTTATTGTAGCTGGTGGTAGAGGTACTGTTGGTGATGAGATGAAGCTTGTTAAAGATTTAGCAGCCGCTCTTAATGCTCAAGGTATAAATACAGAGTGGGCAGTAAGTCGTCCTGTAGTTGATGAAGGTTTAGCTGAATATGCAAGACAAATTGGACAAACTGGTAAAACAGTAAGACCTAAAGTTTATATTGCAATTGGTGTTAGTGGAGCAGTTCAACATATAGCTGGTATGAAAGAATCTGAGACAATTATCGCTATTAATCATAATGCTAAAGAAACAATTTTTCATAATTCAGATTTTGGAATAGTTGGAAATTATGAAGATATCCTACCTGAACTTATTGAAAAAGTTAATGGTGGATTTAAGTTCGGTTTATAATCTAAATAAAGTTAAATATTTAGAAAAAAAATTACACTAGTGTAATGAGCTTCCTACTGAAGGAAACCAAGCGTTAGCGTAGGTAAAGGAATCGGGGTACCCCTTGAGGGTGTACTTCCTTTACCGTGATAAATAGTGAAAAGGAATAATATATGGTAAGTAGAAAAGTAGGTATAGTAGGAGCTGGTTTTGTTGGTGCAACAGCAGCCTATAGCTTAACGATGACAGGTGCTTGTCATGAAGTTGTTTTATATGATATAAATACTGATGTTGCTAAAGGTAAAGCTATTGATATTGGACAATCGACAAGTTATGCACCTAAAGGTACTATTGTTACTGCTGCTGAAGATGCTAGTGATTTAAAAGGTTGTGATATTATAGTTATTACTGCAGGTGTTCCACGAAGAAGTGAAATGACAAGAGCAGACCTACTAATGATAAATGCAAAAATCATGAAAGATGTTGTTGGTAATATTGTAAAATATTCTCCAAATGCAATTATCCTTTGTGTTTCAAATCCACTTGATATTATGACTTATGTTGTTCATAAAATGACTGGTTGGGACAGAAGTAGAATTATTGGTATGGCTGGAGCATTGGATGGTGCTAGAATGGCTTACCAAATCAATCAAACAGTTGGTTATGGTTCAGGTCAAACTAGAGCGATGCTTATTGGTGATCATGGTTCACATATGATTCCAATGCCAGAAATATCAGCTGTTGGTGGAGTTCCTCTTGATCAGATTGTAACTAAAGAAGAGATGGAAGGAATTATTGCTAGAACTAAAGATGGTGGAGCAGAGATAGTTAAACATCTTGGTACTTCAGCATACTATGCACCAGGTCGTGCAATCTCTGTTATGGTTGAAGCTATGCTTAATGATACTAGAATTGTTATGCCATCTTCAGTTATGCTTGATGGTGAATATGGATATAAAGATATTACAGTTGGTGTTCCAGTTGTTCTTGGTGCTAAAGGAGTTGAAGAGATAATTGAACTTAATTTAGATGATGCAACAAAAGCAAAATTTCAAGTCTCTGTTGATTCAATTCAAGAGGGGATAGATATTCTTAACGAAAACGGCTTTTTTGAGTAAAAACTACACCTTTTGGTGTAGTAACAATTCCCTCTTTGAGTAAAATTTACACAGTTCTTTATATGTTTAAAAATAAATATCTATAATGATTAGTATTATTAAAAGAGTGCTAGAATATGACTAAATATACTTTATTATAGATATTTAAATGAAATCCCTATTTTAAAAAGGAATTATATATGCGTGAAATCGCTTACGAAGAGATAGTTAAGAATGTTAGGGATATTATTGTTTATTCTGCATCCAACTTACCTGAAGATGCATTAAATGCGATGAAAGAAGCTTACAAAAATGAAAAAAGTCCCGTAAGTAGAGAGGTTCTAAAGCAACTTCTTGAAAATGCAAATATTGCAAGTAGTGAGGCTCGTCCACTGTGTCAAGATACTGGTTTAGCGGTTTTCTTTGTGAAAATTGGAGCTGATGTTAAAGTTGTTGGTGGCCTTTTAACAGCTGCTATTAACGAAGGTACAGAAAAAGGTTATATAGAAGGTTATTTAAGAGCTTCCACATGCCATCCTTTCTCAAGATTAAATAATAAAGATACAGTTGGTTACAACCTTCCTGCAATTATCCATTTAGATATTGTTGAAGGTGATAAGATTGACATCGAATACGCTGCAAAAGGTGGTGGTTCTGAAAATGTTTCTCGTGCAAAAGTTTTCCCACCAGCTGCTGGAAAACAGGGTGTAATCGACTATGTAAGAGAGTGTATCTCTGATGCTGGTCCAAACCCTTGTCCTCCACTTACTGTTGGTGTTGGAATTGGTGGAACATTTGAAAAGGCTGTAATATCTTCAAAACATGCACTTTTTAGAGATATTGGTTCAGTAAATGAAGATCCAGAGATGGCTGAGATGGAAGATGAAATAAAAGTAGAGTTAAATAAACTTGGAATTGGAACTATGGGTATGGGTGGAACTGAAACTGTTTTAGCTGTTCACATAGAAGCAAATCCTTGTCACATCGCATCTCTACCAGTTTCAGTTAATGTTCAGTGTCACAGTTCAAGACATACACACATCACAATATAAAGGAAAGTAATGAGTAAAACATACCATTTAACAACTCCACTTAGTGATGAAACTGTTTCAAAGCTTCAAAGTG
>JAIOSY010000173.1 GCA_021107375.1 Sulfurimonas sp. | reverse complement strand
TACATAATTAGAAATTTCACCATGACCACTAACTTTTATAGCAATAATTTGTGATTTATTCATTTGTGATTCTAAGAAACCTATTTTTTGTCCCATCTCTAAAAATGGTTTAACAAATGATGGTATTTTAGATTCATCTATCGGTAAATTCATGGCATGTGGATATGCTATACCTTTTGCAGCTTCTATCGCATTTTGAGCAGCTTGAGTACCAATGTTATACTGAGATTCAAAAGTATTTGCACCTAAGTGAGGAGAAACACAGATATTATCAAGTTCAAGTAAAGGATGATCAGTTGCTGGTTCTTTGTTAAATACATCAATACCTGCAAAACGAATTTTTTTAGATTTAAGTCCATTAAAAAGTGCTTCTTCATTATAAAGACCACCTCTAGCACAGTTGATTAAAACTACACCATCTTTCATCTTAGCAATCTCTTTTTCACCAATTATATTAAGAGTTTCTTGATTTTTTGGAGTATGAATTGTAATAATGTCACATGCCAAAATATCTTCAAAATTTTTAGTATATGTCATATCTAGATCAGTTGCTTTTGATGGATGAATATATGGATCATATGCAATAATATCCATTTCAAAAGATTGAGCACGTTTAGCTACACGGCTGCCAATGTTACCAAAACCGATAACACCAAGTTTTTTACCTTTCATCTCATATCCGTACCATTTTTCTCTTTTCCAAACTCTTTGATTTTTAAGATGGTCATGTGAATATGGAAACATTCTCATACATGAAAGCATATGTGTCATTGTAAGTTCTACAGCAGCTATTGTATTTGCAGTTGGTACATTCATAACGATTATACCCTCTTTTGAACATCCAGAGATATCTACATTATCAACACCAACACCAGCACGAACAATCGCTTTCATATTTTTAGCTGACGCGATAAAATTAGCATCAACATCTGTAGAACTTCTAGTAATTGCTACATCAGCAGTTGGGATAATTTTTTCAACTAACTCTTTTTTATCAACATCTGCTGCCATGATAAAATTAATATTTTCATCAACTTCTAGCATTTTTAATCCTGCTTCATGGATATGGTCACAAACTACAACTGTATATTTTTGCATTAATTTTCCTCTTTATACGGCTCTACATTTGCCGAAATTTGATAATTTTTAAGTACTTTAACTAAAGAATTTAGTCTATCTATATTTTTAGAAAAAATAAGTAACTCTACACCACCCTTATCTTTTTTTAGAAAATACTTTAACTGATGTTGCTTTAACTCTTCTTTTAAGCAAAATAGTTGGTATGGATCTAAATGGGGAGCAGATAATTTATATGTTATAGTCTTAGTTATTTTTTCATCTAAATCAACTTTAATATAAACCTCATTAACAGGATAAAAATATCCAAGTCTTTGTGTTTTAGAAAAATGATTTAACCATACTTTCTCTGGTTTTTTCTGAATAACTTCACTTTTTAGAGATAATGGTTCTTCGTCTATAAACTCATTTTCAGAATTTATAGAGATAAGAAAAAAGACAATAAAAACAGCCACCCCAACCCCAATGAGGGGAGTAAGCCATTTTAATATCTTTTGCATTTATATTTACTTTTTAATTTTATCTTTAATTAAATCACCTAGAGAGTGTGATGTATCATCATTAATCTCATCAAGAAGTGCTTGATTTTTAATGTAATCTAATTTTTTAACAGATAAACGGATACGATCTCTTTTCGTATCTATAACAGCGATAGCAGCTTCTATCTCTTGACCAGCTTCTAATTCCTCTTTTACAAGTGGAGTTAAATCTTCATCACGAATAAGTGCATCAACACCATCTTCTAAAGATACAAATACACCGAAATCTTTAATATCACGAATAGTACCAGTTACAACAGAGTTTGCTTTATGAGTTGTAGCAAATTTATCAATAGGAGACTCTAAAAGAGTTTTTCTATTTAAAGATATTTTTTGATCTTCAGCATTGATTTTAGCAATTTTAACTTCAATCTCTTCACCTGATTTTAAAACATCTTTACATTTTGTGTTTTTATCCCAAGAGATATCTTGATTATGTAAAAGACCTTCAACACCAGCGATACGAACAAATGCACCAAAATCAGTAAGTGAAGTAATAGTACCAGTTACAATATCACCCTCATTGTAGTTCTTTAAGAACTCATCAAATGGTTTAGGTAATAATCTTTTAAGAGATACACGAAGTTTATGCGTATTAGAGTTAATTTCAATAACTTCAACATCAATCTCTTCACCAACAGTTAAATAATCATTAGGATTTTTAACATTTTTGTTCCAAGTGATTTCTGAAATATGTAAGAAACCTTCTATATCATTTCCTAAATCAACAAATACACCGTATGCTTCAATGTTTGAAACGGTTACAGTGATAGTATCACCTTCATCTAATTCAGACTCAACTTCAGCCCATGGATCTGGTTGAACAGCTTTGATTGAAAGAGAAAGATGTCTTTTATCTTTGTCATAAGAGATAGCTTTAACAGTTACAACATCGCCCTCTTTATAAAGTTTAGATGGATTAACTGGACCTTTGTAGCTAATTTCATTGTAATGAACTAAACCATCAACACCACCAACATCTACAAACATACCGTAGCTAGTGATTTTTTTGATAGTACCTTCA
This sequence comes from Sulfurimonas sp., assembly GCA_021107375.1. Lineage (GTDB taxonomy): Bacteria > Campylobacterota > Campylobacteria > Campylobacterales > Sulfurimonadaceae > Sulfurimonas. The sequence goes on along the minus strand of JAIOSY010000173.1, from coordinate 6,031 downwards.
ACAATAACATCATCTGCCATTAATTGATCAATAATCTCTTTTTTCTTTTTGCGCTCTTCATTAAAAAGTTTACGACGAGAAACAATGATTGAGTTCTCAGTTTCATCTATTTTAACAACTTGAGCTTTAATTTTACGACCTACAACATCATCAGTATCTTTAAATGCTGCTAATGAACGAGGCATAAAGAAAGAAACTGTATCAGCTTCTACTACATAACCACCACGATTTTTCTTAGTAATTACACCCTCAATTACTAAATCTTCAAAGTCATCTTTATTTGCATTGATAAAATCAATAGTCTTTTGTTGCTCTAAAACTTTTTTATAAGATATCTTAGGACGCTCATTATAGTATCCCATTACCATTACATTGATTTTATCACCTGTTTTAAATGCCAATTCACCATCAACAGTAATCTCATCTAAACTAATAATACCTTCAAGCTTATCGCCAACACCAACTAATGCTCTGTTTTCATCTGCTTGAATCTCAACAACCTCACCTTCAACTATACGGCTTGTTTCTTGTTTTTTCTCGCTTGCTGCAAACATCTCTGCAAAATTTTCTTCTTCTTCAAATGATTCGTTATCGAACGCCATTACCTATCCTCTGTTACATAAAAATTTCGTGATTATACCTAACTATTGATTATTTTTATATTAAATAGATAAAAAAAGAGATTATTTAACATTCTCTTGAATTGCATTAATAACATTTTGTATAATCCAATCGGGAGTAGATGCTCCTGCACTTATTCCACAGAAGTTTTTATCTTTAAACCAAGCGTAGTCTATATCATTTTCATCTTCTATATGATAAGAATCTTGACAATCATCATTTGAGATACTAAAGAGTTGTTTAGTATTTGATGAGTTTTTACCACCGATTATTATCATAATATCAGCTTGACTTGAAATTTTTCTAACAGCTTCTTGATTTTCAAAAGTTGCATTACATATAGTATTAAAAACTCTAACCTCTTTATGACGAGGGATTAGATAGTTAGCAATTTCCATATAATCTTCAACTCTTCTAGTTGTTTGAGCAACAAGTGCAATTCTTTCTTTAAACTTCATATCTTTAAGTTCATCAGCACTTGTTACAACTCTAGCACCATATTGGGCATAAGATTTAACACCCTTTATCTCAGGATGAGCTTCATCACCAAAAATTATAATGTCATATCCCTCTTCACTCATTTTTTGACAAATTTTTTGTGGTTTTCTTACATATGGACAAGTAGCATCTACAACATTAACTTCATTGTCTTTTAACTCTTTTAGTTCATTTTTTGGTATTCCGTGAGTTCTAACAACAGCTGTTTCTCCAGCTTTAAAACTTTTATGATCATCAGTTAAACCAACTTTAAAATCTTTTTCAAGTCTTGCTATCTCTTTTGAATTGTGAATTAAAGCACCATAAGTTGAAGAATTTTTATTTTTTTCTGCAATTTCTATCGCTCTTTTTACACCAAAACAAAAACCGTAACTCTCTGCTAATTCTATTTTCATTAGTTAAACTCCACTTTTGTAATCTTTTGAAGAAGTTCAAAGAAGTTTGGAAAAGAGGTGTTGATACAATCTAAATCAGTAACTTCCATCCCACATCTAAGCCCAGCAATGATAAAACTCATAGCAATTCTATGATCACCATCGCTATCTACAGTTGCACTATTTAAAGTTCCACCCGTAACTGTATAACCATCTTCATACTCAGTAGTTTCAATCCCACATGCCGAAAGTCCCTCAACAACAGTTGAGATTCTATCTGACTCTTTTACACGAAGTTCCTCTGCATTTTTAACAACACTAACACCCTCTGCACATGCAAAAGCAATAGATAAAGCAGGAAGTTCATCGATTAACCATGAGATATTATCATCAACTGTAATCGCTTTAAGTGGAGCATGTTTAACTGTAATATCTCCAATAGGTTCGTACTTATCATCAGTCATTTCGTAAGTTATATCTGCACCCATTCTCTCTAGTGCTTTAAATGCCTCGATGCGAGTTTCATTTAAAGTTACACCTTGAAGAGTTATCTTGGCATGTGGAGTAATAGCGGCTGCAACTGCAAAAAAGAATGCAGATGATGGATCAGCTGGAACTCTAATGATTAAAGGTGAAAGTAACTCTTTCATAGGAGCGATTGTAGTTTTAAGTCCCTCTACTTGTATATCTGCACCCATCCCTTTTAACATTCTCTCAGTATGATCACGAGATTTTTCAGGTTCTGTGTAAGTACAAACTCCATCAGCTCTTAGAGCTGCTAAAATCATACAAGACTTAACTTGTGCCGATGCTATTTTACTATTATAGTTAAATGCTTTTAGTGATGCTCCACGGATACTTAAAGGTGCGAAATCACCATCAGCTCTTCCATCAAGTTTAGCACCAATATCACGAAGTGGAGTAGTTACTCTTTTCATCGGACGAGAACGAAGATATTTATCTCCAGTTAGAACAAAGTGACCGTTTGCAGAACTTAAAAAACCACAAAAAAGACGCATTCCAGTTCCAGAGTTTCCACAATCAAGAATCTCAAAACTCTCTTTTATACCATCAGAAGTGATTTTTATAACTTCACCATCATCCTCGATAGTTGCACCAAGATTTCTTACAATCTCTAAAGAGTTTAGTGTATCTTCTGCTCTTAAAAAGTTTCTAATCTCACTAGTCCCACATGCCAACATAGAAAACATAGCAGAGCGATGAGAGATAGATTTATCAGGAGCGATAGAAGAGATTTCTAATGAAAACTCTTCACATTTATTTACAACAACACTACTCACGAAGTCCAATCCCTAACTCACTTTTAAGTGCATCTAAAATTGTATCCATTGATGAAGTTATATCTTCTTCTTCTAGTGTTTTATCGTCTGATTGAAGTATAAAACGGATAGATAAACTAACATTATCCCCTAAACTCTCATCACTATATCTATCTACAGGATAAAAGTTAATAAGTTCACTTGTAGCATTTTCATTTATTACAGTCCTAAGCTTATCAAAACTCATATCCTTTGGCATAATAATACTCAAATCTCTATTTGATGCTTGATATTTAGAACTTTTTTTAGCAGTTTTAAGAGCATATGGAATCTTATCAAAGTCCAATTCACACAGATATGTTGCCTCTAAATCATAATTTTTTTCTACATCTGGATGAACACGAAAAAGCTCACCAATTTTTTCATTATTAACAATAACTTCTGCTGATTGATAAGTATGAGAAAGTTTGTGTGTAGTTTTATACTCTTTTAATTCAAATTCACCAATAATATCTGAGATTTTTTGAGCAAATAATCCAAAATCTATTTTAGCTGGTTTTCCAGAATTTAAAAGAGACTCAGCCTCTTTGTTTCCACTAAAAAGTATAGACATTTTAAGTGACTCATCTCTTCTTGAGTTAAATACTGAACCAATTTCAAAAAGTTTAACCTGAGAATATCCAGATTTTACATTATTTGATGCTGCTTTTAAAAGTCCTGTCATCAGAGTACTTCTTAAAGTATCAAGAGTATTTACAATAGGGTTTAAAAGTTCTAACTCATCTGCTGTAGTTTCAAAACCAAAACTCTCTAAAACTTTTTTCTCATCAAATACAAAATGAATAGATTCAAAAAAACCACTTGCTGCTGCACGATGTCTAAAAATAGTTCTTTTTTTATACTTAAAATAATCATCTTGAAGTTTGTTTTCTTCTGTAAATTCAAATGCCTTAGATGGGATATTATCAATCCCAACTAAACGAACTATCTCCTCAACAATATCTTGTTTATTTACAATATCATGGCGATACTGAGGAACACCAATAACAAAATTATCTGCTGAAGATTTATCTGTATTAAAACCTAAATTTTTAAGAATTTTACTGATTTTAACCTTGTTAATATCTGCTCCAACAATATCATCTATCTCTTTTTTAGTCAAAGAGATTATTATATTATTATAACTATTACCAAGTTCTATAGTTCCACTAAAAACTGATGAATTAGAACTGTTTTCTAAAATATCTAAACAATATGATAATCCAGTAGATAAAGCTGGTTCGCTACCTCTTGAAGTTCTATAAAAAGATGGACAAGAATCAACCTTTGATAATGACATCTGTTTAGAGATAATATCAGGTGGGATATAACTAGCTTCTAGTAAAACCATCCCCTCATCATAAGTTACTTTTGATATATCCTCTTGAATAACACCAACAATAGACGCTTTTTCAGTCGATACAATAGAAGCAAAACCTTTCTCATCTTCATTTAATTCAACTTTAGCCATAGTATCATTTTCTCTACAAAAGAAACCATAATTATAAGCTCTTAAAATAACACCACTTGTATGCGTTGTATATAACAATAAAGAATCTATATCATTATCTCTTAATTCATCTATCTGCGCTAATCTTAATTTAACTATTAAAGGTAAAGATAAAGCTTTTAAATCTATAACTTTATAACTAAGACTTACATCTAAATCTTTCTCATGAGATAAACTAAGTAATCTGCCGATACCTTTTTTGTTATCACTATCATTTGCTTTATGCTCTTTAATTGGTCTATCATAAGCAGCACTTAAATCCCTTGCTACACCTCTGATACTTAAACAATCACCTCTATTTGCAGTAAGTTCAATCTCAATAATATCATCACTAAAAATTTTACTCTCACAAACCTCTTGCCCTAAGCTATATTTACCAACACTTGAATCAAGTTCTAAAATACCATCTTGACAATCAGGCAATCCTATCTCAGTAGCAGAACAAATCATACCCTCTGAATCAACACCACGAAGCTTAACAGGTTTTATAATAAGTCCACTCGGCATTTGTGCACCAATAGTTGCAACAACAACATCAAGACCAACTCTTACATTTGACGCGCCACAAACAATTTGACGAACACTCGTGCCAATATCTACTTTACAAACATTGAGTTTATCAGCATCTGGGTGTTTTTCACACTCTAAGACACGACCAAAAATTATCTTTTTTGGTACACTGTAACTTTCTAAAGAATCTACTTCTAAACCTATAGAGTTAAAAGTTTTACATAAATCATCCGTAGAGATTCCATCTAAATCAATCCACTCATTTAACCAACTTCTAGTAACTATCATTGAAACTGCTCCAACAACTTAATATCTCCCTCAAAAAGTGATCTCAAATCACCTATTTGGTGTATAAGCATTGCAAATCTCTCAACACCCAAACCAAAAGCGTATCCACTTACATTTTTATACTTAACAGCCTCAAAAACATTTGGATCAACAATTCCACAGCCTAAAACTTCTAACCAACCTGTTTTAGAACAAACTCTACAACCTTTACCTGAACAAAAAACACATGAGATATCAACCTCTGCAGATGGCTCTGTAAACGGGAAAAAAGATGGACGAAATCTAACTTCTATATCACCAAACATATACTTTAAAAAGTCTTCTAAAATATATTTTAAATTTGCAAAAGAAACTTTACCCTCATCATCAACTAAAAGACCCTCTATCTGATGAAACATAGGAGTATGAGTAAGATCATAATCTCTTCTAAATACAGCACCAGGAGCTATCATACGAATAGGTGGTTTTGTACTCATCATAGTTCTAATCTGAACAGGTGAAGTGTGAGTACGAAGAAGCATATCATCTTTAAAATAAAAAGTATCTTGCATATCTCTTGCTGGGTGGTATTTAGGAAGATTTAATGCTTCAAAATTATTAAAATCATCTTCTATCATATTGCCAGTTTTTACAGCAAAGTTCATTGATGAGAAATACTCAACAATTCTATCCATCGTTTCCATTACTGGATGTAATGCACCAGCCTGACTTGTTGAACTAAACAAAGAAACATCAATAGCTTCAGCTTTCATTGCCTCTTGTAACTCTAAGGTTTGAAGAGTTATTTTTCTAGCAGTAAAATCATTCATCAAAGCACTTTTGTGAGTATTTAAATCTTTTGCTATTTGTGCTTTTTGCTCATTTGGTGCAGTTTTCATCTTAGCAAATTCTGCAGCTAAAACACCTTTTTT